>CAYUAX010000001.1:0-151962 GCA_964442845.1 uncultured Bifidobacteriaceae bacterium
ACCGCAACCTGGTCTACGGCGTGCCGGCGATCTTCATCTACCTGATCGCCGAGATCGGCGTCGCCAACCTGTTCGTCAACTTCGTCAGCCAGCCCGAGATCGCCGATCTGACCCACGAGCAGGCGGGGCGCTACTTGACGTTCCTGTGGGGCGGCATGATGGTCGGCCGCTTCCTGGGGTCGGCGCTGATGCAGCGGATCCGCGCCGAGACCGTGCTGGCCGCGTTCTCCATCGGCGCGTTCGTCGTGATGCTGGTCACCGTCGTCGCCTCGGGCCCGCTGGCGATGTGGGCGCTGATCCTCGTCGGCTTCTTCCACTCGATCATGTTCCCGACGATCTTCACCCTGGGCATCCGCGGCCTCGGGCCGCTGACCGAGGAGGGCTCGGGTCTGCTGATCATGGCGATCGCCGGCGGCGCGCTGGTGGTCGTGCAGGGCTGGCTCGCCGACCTCTACGGCCTGCAGCTGTCGTTCCTGCTGACCGCCGCCTGCGAGCTGTACGTGCTCTTCTACGCCCTGTGGGGCGCCCGGCCGACCGGCGACACCGCGCCGGCGGCGCGCTGACGCCGTCGCGTCACCGGCCGTCGATCAGGTCGTGCGTGTCGGCGAGGGCGAGGTCGACGAGGGCGCGCATGGCCCGGGTGGCGGCAGCGGCGCGTCCGGCGGCGATCGCGTCGTAGACCCGGACGTGGTCCGGGATCGGATCGCGCGGCAGGGCCCGCGACCGCTGCTTGAAGTGGGTCGTCCAGTTCACCGCCGCGCCGATGCCGGCGCCGAGGGCGCGCAGCGCGTCGTTGCGGCTCGCCGCCAGGATGGCTTCGTGGAAGGCGCGGTCGGCGGCGCGCCCGGCCGCCGTCGCCAGGGTGTGCCGCCGCATCTGGCCGATCGCCGCCTTCAGCGCCCGCAGATCCTCGCGATCGCGGCGGCGCGCCGCCAGGCCGGCCGCCGCCGGCTCGACGATGGCGCGCAGTTCGAACAAGTCGCGGACGAACCGCGTATCCGGCGCCTCCGCGAAGGCCCACGCCAGCACGTCCGGATCGAGCAGGTGCCAGCGGTGGCGGGGCAAGACGCGCGTCCCGGCCTTGGGCCGGCTCTCGACCAGCCCCTTGGCGGTGAGCACCTGCACCGCCTCCCGGTAGGCGCTGCGCGAGACCTCGAGGGCTTCCGCGAAGGCCACTTCGCCGGTGAGCGTGGCGCCCGGCGGGTACTCGCCCGAGACGATGGCGACGCCGAGCTTGCGGGCGATGGCCCCGTGCAGACGCCGGCCGGGCCCGCGCACGGCGGTGCCCGCCGCCGGGTGGGCCGCGGAGGGTCGTCGCGAGTTGCCGCTGGCCATCAGCCCTGTCCTCCGGTCCGCGGACGCCGCTCGAGCCGTGTCCCGGGCCGATCGTCACCTAATATTATGTCGGTGTAATCAGCGGGCGAGACCCGCGACTCGTGGACATGCCTGCTCACCAGCCCATCCGGATCGCCGTCGCCGGCCTCGGCAAGATCGCGCGCGACCAGCATCTGCCGGCGCTCGCCGCCGACCCCAGGTTCACGCTCGCCGCCACGGCCAGCCCGGACACCCGAGGCCTCGACGGCGTGGCCCATTTCGACAGCCTCGACGCGCTGCTGGGGCACGGCCCCCGGCTCGACGCCGTGGCGCTGTGCACGCCGCCGCAGGTCCGCCACGACCTGGCCGCGCGGGCGATCGCCGCCGGCCTCCACGTGCTGCTCGAGAAGCCGCCGGGCGCCACGGTCAGTGAAGTCGAGGCGCTCGCCGCCGCCGCCCGTGCCGCCGGCACCACGCTGTTCGCCGCCTGGCACTCCCGCTTCGCCGGTGGCGTCGCGCCGGCGCGCGACTGGCTCCGCGGCCGCCGCGTCGAGCGCGTCGAGATCGTCTGGCGCGAGGACGTGCGCGCCTGGCATCCCGGGCAGGCCTGGATCTGGGAGCCCGGCGGCCTCGGCGTCTTCGACCCGGGCATCAACGCGCTGTCGATCGCCACCGCCGTGCTGCCCGACCCGCTGGCGCTCTCGGCCGCGACCCTGGAGGTTCCCGCCAACCGCGCCGCGCCGATCGCCGCCCGGCTCGACGGCCGCACCGCGACCGGGGCCCGGGTGACGATGGACTTCGACTGGCGGCAGACCGGGCCGCAGACCTGGGACATCGTGGCCGACACCGACGGCGGACGGCTGCGCCTCGGGTCGGGCGGCGCCACCCTGTCAGTGCCCGGCGGCCACGACCGGCGCTACGAGGACCGCGAATACGCCGGGCTCTACGACCGCTTCCACGCCCTGATCCGCGGCGGCGACTCCGACGTCGATCTGGCGCCGTTCCGACTGGTCGCCGACGCGTTCCTGATCGGCCGGCGCGACCCGACCGCGCCGTTCCACGACTGAGGCGCCGTCACACCGCGAGGTGCAGCGCGGTGTACGACCGCGGCGGCAGCCGCAGCGTCATCCGCGATCCCGGCACCGGCGGCGGCATGGGCTGTGGCGCCACCCGGCGCGGCGCATCGAACGTGTTGAACGCCTTCAGGTCGCTGCCGGTCAAGGTCTCGCACGCCAGCACCCGTGACGGCGTCAGCTCCGCCCACTCGATCGCCACCTCGCGTTCGCCGTCGAGGTCGCGGTTTAGCAGCAGCACCGCGGCCTGCCGGGCCGGTTCGTCGAGCGTGGCGACGACGTCGACGAACGGCACCACGCCGTCGCGGGCGAAGTCGGCCTGCAGCCCGGCGGCGCTGATCGGGTAGGTCTCTGACTCGACGCGCAGATCGAGGACGTGCCCTCGGGCGTAGCGCAGGGCCCACGCGTAGGGGTAGTAGGTGCTCTGACGCAGCACGCCGCGGTCGTCGGTGACGAGCGGGGCGATGACGTTGACGAGCTGCGCGAGGCAGGCCACCCGCACGCGATCCGAGTTGCGCAGCAGGGTGTTGACGAAGCCGCCGACCAGCAGCGCGTCCTCGAGGTTGTAGACCTCCTCGAGCAGCCGGGGCGCCGCCGCCCGCTTGCCGTCGGTCGCCGCCGCGTCACGGGCGCGGTACCACACGTTCCATTCGTCGAACGACAGCCACAGGCGCTTGCTGGATCGCTGCAGGCCCTGCACGTAGTCGCAGACCGCCGCCACCTCGTGGATGTGCCGGTCCATGTCGAGATTCATCGCCAGGTAGCGGGCGGTGCTGTTGCCCGACCAGCGCGCGGTGTTGCCGTAGTAGGCGTGGAGGGACAGACCGTCGACCTGGTCGTAGCACTCCTCGAGCACTTCGCGATCCCAGGCGAGGTACGACGGCATGAACGTCCCGCTCGACCCGCAGGCGATGAGCTGCAGATCCGGGTCGAGGCCGCGCATCTGCTTGGCGGCGTCGCGCGCCTTGCGGCCGTACTCGCGGGCCTGGAGCTGACCGATCTGCCAGGGACCGTCCATTTCGTTGCCCAGGCACCAGTAGCGCACGCCGTGCGGCCGCTCGTAGCCGTGCGCCCGGCGCAGGTCGCTCCATTTCGTGCCGCGATCGAGGTTGCAGTACTCGACGTAGGCGAGGGCGGCTTCGACGCTGCCGGTGCCGAAGTTCATGCCGAGCAGCGGCTCGGCGCCGACCACCGCGCACCACTCGATGAACTCGTTGGTGCCGAACTGGTTGGTCTCGAGCGAGTTCCAGGCGCGATCGAGCACCGTCGGCCGGGCCGTCTTCGGGCCGACGCCGTCGATCCAGTTGTAGCCCGACACGAAGTTGCCGCCGGGGTAGCGCACGATCGGCACGCCGAGGTCCTTCACCTCGCGGGCGACGTCGCTGCGGAAGCCCTTCGCGTCGGCCAGCGGCGACCCCGGCTGGTAGACGCCGGTGTAGACGGCGCGCCCGAGATGTTCCAGGAACGAGCCGAGCACCCGCCGATCGAAGGCGGCGCGGCCGGGGGCGCGGCGCAGGAACGCCCGCGTCACGCCGCGGGTCTGGGCGTAGCCGATCGCCTCGAGCCACGACGTTGTGGCGGCCGCGGCTCCGAGACTGCCCAGGCCGGTGAGGAACGAACGTCGGGTCGTGGCCGTCGAGGTCATCGGGTCTGCTCTCCCATGCGCGGTCAAGAGATGCGGTACTCCGTCGTCGACCGGAACTCGTCGCCGGGACGCAGCACCGTGGACGGAAACGCCGGCTGGTTCGGGCTGTCGGGGTAGTGCTGGGTCTCGAGGCTCAACGCGGCGTGCCGGC
This sequence comes from uncultured Bifidobacteriaceae bacterium, assembly GCA_964442845.1. Classification (GTDB taxonomy): domain Bacteria; phylum Acidobacteriota; class Vicinamibacteria; order Vicinamibacterales; family UBA2999; genus CAWAYR01. The sequence continues at coordinate 4,184 of CAYUAX010000001.1, forward strand.
GCGTCGTCAGCGGCGGCGCGACCGGCAGGCCCTCGACCAGGAAGTTGCCGGTGTAGAGCTGCAGTCCGGGCTCGGTGGTTCGGCAACGCAGCGTGCGGCCGGAGCCCGGGTCGAACAGCTCGGCGGCATCGATCGGGCCGGCTGAACCGTCGGCGCCGTCGAGCACGAAGTTGTGGTCGTAACCGCCGCCGGGCGCCGCCACCAGCGCGCCGATCCGCTCGCCAATCCGCCGGCGTGTCGTGAAGTCGAGCGGCGTGCCCGCCACCGGCGCGATCGCGCCGGTCGGGATCAGCGTGGCGTCGGTCGGCGTGTAGCGGCTGGCGGACAGCCGCAGCTCGTGATCGAGGATGTCGCCGCGTCCGGCCAGGTTGAAGTAGCTGTGGTTGGTCAGGGTGACGACGGTCGGCGTCGAGGTCGTCGCGGCGTAGTCGATGCGGAGCGTGCCGTCGTCGCCGAGAGCGAAGTGGACGCTGACGTCGAGCGCGCCGGGATAGCCTTCTTCGCCCTCGGGGCTGTGGCGCCGGAACTCGACGCCGGCCCCTGTCTCGCGGCCTTGCCACAGGCGCTGATCGAAGCCGGCGGTCCCGCCGTGCAGATGGTGCGGTCCGTCGTTGCAGGCGAGCGCGACGACGCGTCCGTCGAGCCGAAACCGGCCGTGCGCGATGCGGTTGGCGTATCGGCCCACCGTGCAGCCGAAGTACGGCGGCCGGGCCAGATAGGGCGCCAGCGTGTCGAAGCCCAGCACGACGTTGACCGGCCGGCCGTCGTCGCCCGGGCGCGCCGGCACCAGCCAGCGCACGATGGTCGCGCCCCATTCGATGAGCGTGACCGCCGCCCCGGCGGCGTTCCGCAGGATGAAGGCCGCCACCGGTCGGCCGTCGGGCAGCCGGCCGAAGGTCACCCTTCCATCTCCTCCAGCTCCTTGCCGCGCGTCTCGTGCAGGAACGCCTTCACCAGGAAGAAGGAGATGACCGCCGACACGGCGTAGACGCTGTAGCTGGCGGCCAGGCCGATCCCCGCCGCCATGATCGGGAAGCTCTGCGCGACCAGGTAGTTCGAGAACCACTGCGCGAAGCCGCACACGGCCAGCGCCGAGCCGCGGATGCGGTTCGGGAACATCTCGCCGAGCATCACCCACATGACCGGGCCCCAGCTGATGTTGAAGAAGATCACGTACAGGTTGGCGTTCACGAGCGCCACCGTACCGAGTCCCGCCGAGAGCTGCAGCGCGCCGTCCACGAGATCGCCGGCAGCGAAGGCGTAGACCAACCCGAACAGCGTCGCCGCCATGCCGGCCGAGCCGATGAGCAGCAGCGGCTTGCGGCCGATGCGGTCGACCAGCGCCACGGTGACGAAGCAGGCCAGGATCGACACCACGCCGGACACCACGTTGATGAGCAGCGCGTCGTCCTCGGCGAAGCCGGCGAGCTGCCACAGCGTCGCGCCGTAGTAGAAGATGACGTTGATGCCGACCAGCTGCTGGAACACCGCCAGCAGCAGCCCCGCCCAGACGATCGATCGCACCCCGCCGCGCACCGGGTCGAGCAGATCGCGCAGCCGCGGCCGGTGCTCGCCGGCGAAGCTGGCGCGGATGGCCTCGAGCCTGACGCGCGCCGTGGTGTCGCCGAACAGGCGGCGCAGGACGGCGGCGGCTTCGTCGAGCCGTCCCTTCGCCACCAGATACCGGGGGCTCTCGGGGATGAAGAGCAGCGCGACCAGGAACACCGCCGCCGGCACCGCCTGCATCAGGTACATCCAGCGCCACGCGTCGATGCCGCCCCACAGCCGCGCGGTCGACGTGCCGGCCCACTGCGCCAGGCCGTAGTTGACGACGAACGCGGCGGTCAGCCCGGTGATGATCATCACCTGCTGCATCGTCGCCAGCCGGCCGCGGATGGCCGCCGGCGCCACTTCGGAGATGTAGGCCGGCGACAGCACGCTGGCGGCGCCGACGGCCATGCCGCCGCACAGCCGCGCCAGGACGAACAGCCAGTGCGCCGGCGCGACGCCCTGGACGAGGGCGCCGGCCAGGAACGCCACCGCCGCCAGCATCATGACCGTGCGGCGGCCGAGCAGGTCGGCGAGACGCCCGGCCAGGAACGCGCCGATGAAGCAGCCGATCAGCAGCGATCCCACGGTGAAGCCGAGGCCCGCCTCGCTCAGCGCGAAGGCCGACCGCAACCCGTCCTGCGTGCCGTTGACGGCGCCGCTGTCGTAGCCGAACAGCAACCCGCCGATCGTCGCCACCGCGACGATCCGGCCGACGCCGCCGCGCGTGTCCGTGTCGTCCATCGCTCGCGCCCTTTCGCTGCGAAGTCAGAGGCCGTGCCGGACGTCGACCGCGGCGAGGCCGCGGACCGGCGCCGGCCAGGAGAAGAGGCCGCCGGCCAGCGGCTGCGCCGCCAGCGCCGCGGCGTCGAGGCGCTGCGACGCGGTGGTCGCGAACAGCGTGCGGCGATCGGCGCCGCCGAACGCCAGCTTGGTGACGTTGGCCACGGGCAGCGCGATCGTCTCGACCAGCGCGCCGTCCGGAGCGTACCGCCGCGCCCCCCAGCCGCCGTACACGCCAATCCACACGTGGCCGTCCTCGTCCACGGCGGGCCCATCCGGATAGCCCGGCGTGTCGGCGTCGAGCTGCACGAACGGGCGCTGGCGATCGAGCTGTCCCTGCGCGTCGACGTCGCAGGCCCACACGGTTCGCGCCAGCGTATCCACGAAGTAGCCGGTGCGGCCGTCGGGACTGAACGCCGGTCCGTTGGTGATGGCGCAGGTGACGCCGCGCGGGCGCACCTGGCCGTCGTCGTCGAGGCGATAGAAGCGGCCGGTCGGCGCGGTTTCGGCGTCGTCCATCGAGCCGAACCACAGATACCCGTGCGGATCGACGGTGGCGTCGTTCAAGCGGTTGCCGGGCCGGTCGGCCTCGACCGCGACGTGCAGGGCGAACGTGCCGGCGCCGGGGTCGAAGCGATACAGGCCGCCTTGCACGCCGACGAGGAACCGGCCGTCGGCGCACGGCACCACGAACCCGCATTGGCCAGGCGCCGCGACACTGCGTCGCTCGCCGCTGGCCGGGTCGTAGCGATGCAGCCGCCGCTGCTTGATGTCGACGAACCACAGGGCGTGGTCGCGCTCGATCCACACCGGGCCTTCACCCAGCGTGGCCGCGATGTGCCAGCAGCAGGTCACGCTCAGCGCCAGCCGGCGTCCACGAAGTAGTTGTGGCCGGTGCACATGCGGCTGTCATCGGCGGCGAGGAACAGGATCATCGCGGCGACGTCCTGCGGCAGCACGCGCGCCTTCAGGAACTGCTGGCCGACCATCCGCGCCTCTTCGGCGGCGTCGTGCCACAGGGCGACCTGCCGCGGCGTGCGGATGCCGCCGGGGACGACGCAGTTGACGCGGATGCCGTCTTCGCCGAGGTCGCGGGCCAGCGCCCGCGTCAGCCCCTCGATGCCGGCCTTCGCGGTCTGGTAGACCGCGAGGTCGGGCAGGCCGAGGTGCCAGGAGATCGACCCGACGTTGACGATGGCGCCGCGGCCGGCGGCCCGCATGGCGGGCAGCACCGACTGGGCGCAGAAAAAATAGTGGCGCAGGTTGACCGCGATCCGCTCGTCCCAGTAGGCGGGCGTGACGTCGGCGAGGACATGGCGGTCGTCGTTGGCCGCGTTGTTGACCAGGACGTCGACGGCGCCCCAGTCGGCGCAGAGGCCGGCGATGACCGCTTGCGTGCCCGGGATGTCGGTCAGGTCCTGCTGGACGAACCGCACGTCGTGCCGCGCGCCCGCGAGGCGCGCCACCAGCGCGTGCGACGCCTCGGCCATGACGTCGACGAAGGCGACCCGGGCGCACTGGGCGGCGAACGCCTGGACGATGTGTTCGCCGATGCCGCTGCCGCCGCCGGTGATGAGCACGCGCCGGTCGCGCAGCGACGGATATTGCGCGTCCCAGCGCGGCTCCGTGCTCGGGCCGGCCGTCGGTGCGTCTTGATTCATCGGCGGGCACATGATAATCGATTGTCGCCGAGCGGCCGCCCCACCCCAGGCCGATGAAGGACCCCACCATGCCGAACCCCATCCGCGCCGGCGCCCTGCTGGCCGCGACGATTCTCACCACCTCGCTGGCCGCGCAACGTCCGGCGGGCGACTTCGTCCCCGACACCGTCTTCGCCGGCAGCGGCCTCGGGACCTGGCGCGTGATCGGGGCCGGCGCCTGGACCGCCGAGCAGGGCGAGGTGACGGGGAAGGCCGGGGCCGGCGGCAGCTGGCTGGTGCTCGACCGGCCCTATCAGGATCTGAACTTCTTCACGCGGTTCCAGTGCACGGCGCCGTGCGACGCCGGCGTGCTGTTTCGCACGCAGGAGGCGGCCGGCGGCCGCAGCGGCGTGCTGGTGTCGCTCAAGGACGGCGACCTGGCGAGCTACCGGGTGACGCTGGACGCCGCGGGCGCGATCATTGCCCGCGATCGGCTGCGCGCGGTCGGGCCGTTCCTGCGCAGCGCGCTGCCTGCCACGCACCCCGACGCGGCGAAGCCGCCGAACCCCAATGGCGCCGGCCGCGGCGGCACGCCGATCACCCTGCCGACGCGGTTGCCGGAGCTCGAGCCGCCGCCGCTGGGCATCCGCGCCGGCGAGTGGAACGTGCTGAGCGTCGCGATCGATTCGGACGTGATCCGCCCGACGCTGAACGGCGGCCTCGACTTCAACGGGGGCGCCACGGAGGACCGCATGAGCTTCGGTCCGGTGGCGCTCTACGTCGGCAGCGGGACGGTCCGGTTCAAGGACCTGGCGTTCAAGGACCTGCACGTCAAGACGGTGGTGCCGGAGGCGGTGTCGCCGCGCTTCCGCATGCAGCGCCTCGACGACTTCTACTACGGCTGGGGCGCCGGCGTCGGCGACTTCAACCGCGACGGCCACCTCGACGTGGTGTCGGGCCCGTTCTACTATCTCGGCCCCGACTTCGCGAAGCGCTACGAGCTCTACGTCGCGCCGGCGCAGAGCCCGACGGCCAGCTTCTCACCCACCTGGACCGACTACGCCTTCGACTTCACCGGCGACGGCTGGCCCGACGTGCTCACCGGCGAGAGCCGGCCGATGACGTTGTACGTGAACCCGCGCGGCGAGGCGCGCCGCTGGGTGGGCCACCGGGTGCTGCCGCAGATCACCGGCGAGTTCACCGCGATGCAGGATCTCGACGGCGACGACACCCCCGAAGTGCTGTTCGTCACGGGCGGCGCCGGCGGCGCCGGCGGCACGATCACCTATGCGAAGGTGCACCCCACCGATCCCACGCAGCCGTGGCCGACGTTCCCGATCTCCGCGCCGGGGCTCGCCCACGGCCACGGCCTGGGGGCCGGCGACATCAACGGCGACGGCCGGGTCGACGTGGTGCAGGCAGCGGGGTGGTGGGAGCAGCCGCCGCGCGGCGTGCCAGGCCCGTGGACGTATCACCCGGTGGCGTTCGGCCGCTGGGGCCGCGCCGAGGGCGCCGGCGGGGCGTTGGCCGGGGTGTACGACGTCAACGGCGACGGCCGGAACGACGTCGTGACGGGCCTGAACGCGCACGGCTTCGGCCTCGCCTGGTTCGAGCAGCGGCGCGACGCCGCCGGGGCGATTTCGTTCGTGCGCCACATGATCATGGACGACTACTCGACGACCAACGCCGGCGGCGTCACGATGTCGGAGATGCACGCGGCGGTGGTGGCCGACGTCGACGGCGACGGCGTGCCCGACTTCATCACCGGCAAGCGCGCCTCCTCCCACCAGGAGAGCTACGTCGATCCCGATCCGAACGGGCTGCCGGCCTTGTATTGGTTCCGGACAGTGCGCAATCCGAAGGCGCCGGGCGGCGCGGAGTTCGTCCCCGAGCTGATCCACAACCGCTCCGGCGTCGGGGCGCAGTTCAGCGCCGCGGACCTGAACAAGGACGGTCGGGTGGACATCGTGACCGCGACGAACCGCGGCACCTTCGTGTTCTTCGGCACTCGCTAGCGAGGCGAAGCCGTCACGCTCTTCGGTCGGAGGCATGGCCCCGCTGGAGCTACGCCAATGGATTGGCGTCGAAGGCCCCCCGGATCCGGTTCTCTGGATGTCCTGCTTGACATTCCCCGGTCGGACTCAATAGAGTGCCAGCGATCATCGATAATCTATCGATATCCATGTGAGCCATTATGTCCATCACACGACGCACGTTCTCGCAGTCGGTCGGTCTCGGTCTCGTCGGCGCGGCCCTGCCCGCCTGGGCCCAGAACCTCAACATCCCCATCGGGCACACGGGCATCACCTGGCCCTGGGGTAACGCTCCGAACACCCGGCCGCCCAAGCTGACGGGCCCCGAGCCGATCGAGCAGGTCGTCGCTGACCTCGCCAGCCTCGGCTACCGGGGCATCGAGCTCTTCTCCTGGCAGATCGACGGCATGGAGGCGTTCGGCGGCCTCGGCCCGGTGCTCCAGAAGCACAAGCTGGCGCTGATCGGCAGCTACACCGGCGTCAACCTCACCGATCCCGCCCAGCGCCAGGCGACCATCGCCTCGGCGGTGGCCACCGCGAAGAACGTCAAGAGGCTCGGCGGCACCGTGATGGTCATCGGGCCCAACGGCGTGCCGCGCGACGGCTACGACTTCGCCGCCAACAAGGCCAACATCGTCACCACGCTGAACGAGGTCGGCAAGGCGATCTCGGACCTCGGGCTGACCGCGGCGCTGCACCAGCACACCGGCACCTGCGTCGAGACGCGTGACGAGACCTACGCGGTGATGGAAGCGGTGGACACCCGCGTGATGCGGTTCGGCCCCGACATCGGCCAGCTCCAGAAGGGCGGCGCCGATCCGGTGAAGGTCGTCAAGGACTTCCTCTCGATCGTCGAGCACGTGCACCTGAAGGACTTCAACGGCGGCGACGCGTTCCTCGGCTATTGCCCGCTCGGTCAGGGCAAGGTCGATCTGGCGGCCTGCCTCGCCATGATGAACGGCAAGAAGATGGCCGGCATGGTCATGGTCGAGCTCGACAGCAGCCCCAACCAGCCGATCGCGCCCAAGGAGACCGCGACGATCGCCAAGGCCTATCTGCAGAAGCAGGGCGTCGCACTGCGCTCCTAGCGCGATCGCGATCGAGGGGGAGGGCGGTCGATGCGGCGGTTCTACGCGATTCTCGCGGTGCTCGTGCTCGTCTGGGCCGTGCCGGTCGTGCGTGTGCAGCGCGCGGCCGTCAACTGGGCCGACTACGGCGGCGCGCCGGACAACGCCCGGCACGTCGCCCTCACCCAGATCACCAAGGCCAACCTGGCGCAGCTCGGCGTCGCCTGGTCGTACCCGACCAGCGACACGATCTCGTACGTGTTCAACCCGATCGTGGTCGACAACGTCGCCTACGTGCTGGCCCGCAACAACTCGCTGGTGGCCCTCGACGCGACCACCGGCACACCGATCTGGATCCACGAGGACCTGCGCGGCATCGCCCCGCGCGGCATCAACTACTGGCAGAGCAAGGACGGCGCCGACCGCCGCCTGATCTTCCAGATGAACAGCTACCTGCAGGCCATCGACGCGAAGACCGGCAAGTCGATCATGACGTTCGGCACGAACGGCGTGGTCGACCTGCGCGAGGGCCTGCGCCGCGACCCGAAGACGCTGGTCAAGGTGCAGTCCTCGAACCCGGGCAAGATCTTCGAGAACCTGCTGATCCTCGGCTCGGCGGCCGGCGAGCACTACCTGGCGCCGCCGGGCGACATCCGCGCCTACGACGTCGTCACCGGCAAGCTGGCGTGGCAGTTCCACACCGTGCCGCACCCGGGCGAGTTCGGCTACGACACCTGGCCCAAGGACGCCTGGCAGTACGTCGGCGGCGCCAACAACTGGGGCGAGCTGTCGATCGACGCGGCGCGCGGCATCGCCTACGTGCCCACCGGGTCGCCGACCTACGACTACTACGGCGCCGACCGCCACGGCGCCAACCTGTTCGGCACGTCGCTGCTGGCCCTCGACGCCCGCACCGGCAAGCGCATCTGGCACTACCAGATGGTCCACCACGATCTCTGGGACTACGACAACACCGCCGCGCCGCAGCTGGCGACGATCACGCACAACGGCAAGCGGCGCGACATCGTCGCGCAGGCCGGGAAGACCGGCTACCTCTACGTCTTCGACCGCGTCACCGGCGAGCCGATCTGGCCGATCGAAGAGAAGCCGTTTCCGGCCAGCGAGATTCCCGGCGAGAAGGCCTGGCCCACCCAGCCGGTGCCGACGGCGCCGCCGCCGTTCTCGCGGCAGTCGCTCACCGCCGACGAGATCAATCCGTACATCCTCACCGCCCGGCAGCGCACCGAGTGGCAGAAGCGCATCGGCAGCGCCAAGAACGACGGCCTGTTCACGCCGCCGTCGTTTCGCGACACGGTGTCGATTCCCGGCGCGCAGGGCGGCGCCAACTGGGGCACCACCGCCGCCGACCCGGCCCGCGGTCTGGTCTACGTGCTGGGCATCAACGTGCCGTCGATCTACAAGCTCAGCGCCGAGGAGCCCCGCCCGGGCGGGCTGAACCCGGTTGGGCCGGCCGAGATCGCCGCCGGCCGTGCCCTCTACGAGCAGCGCTGCCAGTCGTGCCACGGCGGCAACCTGGCGGGCAGCGGGGCCTACCCGTCGCTCATCGACGTGGTCGGGCGCATGGGCGGCGCGTCGGTCCGCGACAAGATCACCGGTGGCGGGCCGGGCATGCCACCGAGCGACGACCTCACCGAGTCGCAACTCGCCTCGATCGTCGGGTTCCTGGCCAATCCGATCGCCTTGCCTGCGGCGGCTGCCGGCGGCGCGCCGGCGCTGCCGCCGGGCCCGGTGGTCGCGTCGGGTGGAGCTCCCGCCGGCCACGCCGTGCCGGAGGGACGCCCCGGCGGCATGGTCGGACCTGACTATCCGAAAGGCATCCCGGTGCCGGAGATCCGGATGTACACGGGCTACGGCATGAACGGCACCATCGTCAAGCCGCCGTACTCGACGTTGACGGCCTACGACCTGAACACCGGCACGATCAAATGGCAGGTGCCGGCCGGTGGCGACGACGCCCGCGCCCTGTCCGAGGGCGCCAAGGACACCGGCTTCATCTTCCAGCGCACCGGCATCATCACGACGCCGACCGGCCTGCTCTTCCACGCCGGCGGCGATCGCACCCTGCGCGTCTACGACGCGGACACTGGAACGGTCCTCTGGTCGGCGCCGCTGCCGGCCGGGTCGCGCGGCATCCCGGCGATGTACGCGGTCAACGGCCGCCAGTTCTTCCTGGTGAACGCCAGCGCGTCGCAGCGGGGAGCGACGGCCCCGGGCGCGGTGGTGCCCGCCTACGTCGCGTTCGCGCTCCCCGAGGCAGCCTCCAAATGAGCCGGAATCCCATTCTGGACTTCGGCATCGACCGAAGCGCCCTTCAATTCGTCGGCCACGATCTGAAGCGCCCCGAATGCATCCTCGCCGAGCCTGACGGCACGCTGTGGGCGGCCGACGCGCGCGGCGGCGTGATGCGGCTCGCTGGCGGTCGCCAGGAGCTGGTCACCCAGGCGCATTCCGACCACTTCGAACAGGCCTCGTCGGAAGCGAGCCGCTATCTCGAGGGCACGCTGCCCAACGGGCTGGCGTTCGCCCGTAACGGCGACATCCTGATCTCGAACTTCGGCACCGACCGCCTCGAAGTGATGTCGCGCGACGGCCAGTCGCGGGTGCTCGCCGACAGCGTCAACGGCCAGCCGGTGGGCAAGGTCAACTTCGTCCTGCGCGATTCCAAGGACCGCGTCTGGGTCACGGTCTCGACCCGGATCAAGAACTGGATGCACGCGCTACGGCTCGATCTCGGCGACGGCTACCTGGCCCGGCTCGAGAACGGCACCCTGCGCATCGTCGCCGACGGCTTCCACTTCACCAACGAAGTCCGCTTCGACGCCAAGGAAGAGTGGCTCTACGTCGTCGAGACGACCGGCGGCCGCATCACCCGCCTGCGCATCGACGACTGCGGCGAGGTGCGGGAGCGCGAGGTGTTCGGGCCGAGCAAGCTGGGCACCGGCGCCTGGCCCGATGGCATCGCCTTCGACAGCTACGGCAACCTGTGGGGCACGCTGGTCTACTCGGACAAGCTGTTCGTGCTGACGCCGCAGGGCGACATGCGCGTGCTGCTCGACGAGGGCGATCCCGCGAAGGTGACCGCGCTCGAGCAGGCCATCGCCGGGAACCGCGTCGATCACGACGTGCTGTTCGCCACCGGCCGCGGCGTCGCGCCGTGGATGGCCAGCGTCACCTTCGGCGGCCCCGATCTGCAGACCTGCTACATCGGCTCCCTGAAGGGGGAGCGCATTCCGTTCTTCCGTGCGCCGGCGCCCGGCCTGCCGATGGTGCACTGGCACGAGCGCAGCGCAGCCGTGCGATAGACGCCGGCGCGGCCGGCCGTGGTGGTGTTTCGTCCGGCGATCGTCCGGAGGAGGTCTTCGATGGTGCGTGGGCTCAGACGCTTCGCCGTCCCGGCCGTGGTGCTCGTCGCGGCGGCCCTGGCGCCGTCCGCTCTGGTCGGTCAGCAGCGCCGCCAGGACGGCGGCGTCGCCGGCAACTTCGCGGCCGACGGCAGTTTCACCGGCTCGAGCCTGGCGGGATGGAAGCCGATCGGCGGCGCCACCTGGCGGGCCGAGAACGGCGAGATCGTCGCCACCGCCGGCACCGGCGGCTGGCTGGTCGCCGACAAGTCGTACGAGGACGTCGCCGTGCAGGCGGCCTTCCGCTGCAGCGGCGCCTGCCAGACCGGCGTGCTGGTGCGAGCCGAACCGACGCCGGACGGTGGCACCAAGGGCATCTTCGTGTCGGTGACCAGCGAGGAGCGTGCCTCGTATCGCGTGACTCTCGACGCGCAGGGCCGTGAGACCTCGCGCGAGCGGTTGCGTCCTGCGGTGGGCGGGCAGTTGCGCGTCGCGCCGCCGCCCCCGCCGAACCCGCCGGCCGGGGGGCCTGGCGGCGGCGGATTCGGCGGGCCGCCGCCGATGCCCGGCGGCATCGCGTCGCCGATCCCCCGTCCCGACACCAACGTCAAGGCTGGTGAGTGGAACACGATCGAAGTGGTGATCGACGCCAACATCGTCCGGGCCTTCCTGAACGACAACGGCGGCATCCGCGACGGCGTGGCCGACAGCGAGTTCGGCGCGTTCGGCCCGATCGCGCTCTACGCCGCCGGCGAGGGCGAGGTGCGCTTCCGCAAGGTGGCCTTCAAGGACCTGCATGCCCGGGTGGTGCCGACCGAGCACCTCTCGGACAAGTTCCGGATGCAGAACCTGACCAACTTCTATTACTCGTGGGGACCGGCGATCGCCGACTTCAACCGCGACGGCTCGCCCGACATCGTCTCGGGACAGTACTACTACCTGGGCCCCACCTATACCGAGGCGCGGCAGATCTACATCCGCGGCACGATCGATCCCGGCACGCAGTACTTCAACGGACTTCAGTACGCCTACGACTTCACCGGCGACGGCTGGCCCGACGTGCTCAACGCCGAGTTCACGCGGGCGGCGATCCTCTACGTCAACCCCAAGGGGGCGTCGCGCCGCTGGGAGACCTACACCGTCACCGACAACATGACGTGTGAGTTCGTCCTGCTGAAGGACGTGGACGGCGACGGCAAGGCGGAGTTCATCTTCAAGGACAGCAAGAACCAGTACGTGCTGGCCCGGCCGGATCCGGCCAATCCCACGGCGATGTGGATCAAGACGGCCATCAGCGAGCCCGGCCCGTGGGCCAACCACGGCATGGGCACCGGCGACATCAACGGCGACGGCCGCATCGACTTCGTCAACGCCTTCGGCTGGTGGGAACAGCCGGCCGCCAAGGGCACGCTGTGGACCTACCACCCGGCGGCGTTCGGCAAGTGGACGCGGTCGAGCCCCGGCGGCGCCGAGATCGCCGTCTACGACGTGAACGGCGACGGGCTGAACGACGTGGTCACCAGCCTGCAGGCGCACGGCATCGGCTTGTCGTGGTTCGAGCAGAAGAAGGGCAGCGGCGGCGAGCGGACCTTCGTCGAGCACCCGATCATGGGCAACTTCGCCGCGACCAACGCCGGCGGGGTGACCTTCACGCAGCTGCACGGGTCGACCTTCGCCGACATCGACGGCGACGGCCTGCCCGACTTCATCACCGGCAAGCGGTTCTGGTCGCACCTCGACACGTTCATCGATCCCGATCCGCACGGCGCGCCGGTGCTCTACGTCTACCGCACCGTGCGCAACCCGAAGGCGCCCGGCGGCGCCGAGTTCGTGCCGGAACTGGTGCACAATCGCTCGGGCGTCGGCTCGCACGTCGCCGTCGCCGACTTGAACCAGGATGGCGCCGCCGAGATCATCACGGGGACCAAGCTCGGGACGTTCATCTTCTGGAACCAGTGGAAGGGCGCCCGCCGCTGACGGCGCCGCGCGCCCGGACGTCCCCGGGGTGACCTCGGGGCCGCCTCGTTCCCGCACGCCGTGGCTGCTGCTGGCAGCGGCCGCGGCGCTGCTCGCGCTCGGTGTCGGCTACGTCGCGATCCGGCGCGGGCCGGCAGGCGCGCCGACGGCGTCGATCGCGCGTCCGGAGGCCGAGGTCCCGCGCTACGCCGACCCGTCGGCCTGCGCGCAGTGCCACGCCGACATCGCCGCCACCTACGCGCGCACGGGCATGGGCCGGTCGTTCGCCCGGGTCGGCAGCGGAGCCGCTCCGGACGCCCCCTTGCCCGGCGCGTCGTTCGTCCACGCCGCGTCCGATCGCCGCTACACGGTCTCGACCCGCGACGGCCGCGTGGTGCAGCGTCGCCACCAGGTGGCACCGGGCGGCGCCGAGGTGAACGTCGTCGAGGCCGCCGCCGACTACGTCATCGGGTCGGGCAACCACGCGCGGACGTTCGCGCAGCGGGCGCCCGATGGCCGCCTGCTGCAGCTGCCGCTCAGTTGGTACGCCGAGCGCGGCGGCCATTGGGCGATGAGCCCCGGCTACGACCGCCCGACGCAGCTCGACTTCCGGCGGGTGATCGACGACGGGTGCATGTCGTGTCACAACGGCTACCCGCGCCAGGCCGTCCGCGACGACGGCACCGGGCCGAAGTTCCCGGCGACGCTGCCCGACGGCATCGACTGCCAGCGCTGCCACGGCCCGGGGCAGCGGCACATCGACCTCGTCGAGGCCGGCGACGTCGTCGCGGCGCGGACGGCCATCGTCCACCCCGGCACGCTCGACCGCGATCGTCAGCTCGAGGTCTGCTGGCAGTGCCACCTCGAGCCGACGAGCAGCCCGCTGCCGTTCCAGTTGCGGCGCCTCGGCCGGTCGGCGTTCGGTTACGTGCCAGGCACGCCGCTGACCGACACCTTCCTCTTCTTCGACCACGCGCCGGGCCCGGACGGACGCGACCCGCACGCCGACAAGTTCGAGATCGCCGGCGGCGCCTATCGGCTGGCCAAGTCGGCGTGCTTCCAGCAGAGCCAGATGACGTGCCAGACGTGCCACGACCCGCACGACGTGCCGCGCGGCCAGGACGCGGTGCGGCACTACACGGCGGTCTGCCAGACCTGCCACCAGGCCGTGCACGCCGCCGGGACGCCGCGCGTCGCCGGCGCCGGCCCGCGGGACACCTGCATGGACTGCCACATGCCGCGCCGCCGCACCGACGATGCGGTGCACGTGGTGATGACCGATCACTTCATCCAGCGGGTGCGGCCGGCGCGCGACCTGACCGCCCCGTTGCAGGAGGCCGTGACGCTCGCGGCCAGCCACTATCGGGGCGAGGTGGCGCTGTACTACCCACGCACGCTCCCAACGACGACCGAGTCGGAGCTGTACCTGGCCTTGGCGCAGGTGCAGCAGGGGACCAACCTCGCCGCCGGCATTCCGCGCCTGCAGCGGGCCATCGAACGTGATCCGGCGGCCCCCGCCGCATTCGCCTACGAGCTGGCGCGCGCCTACGCCAAGGCGGGCGACCCGGCCGCGGTGATCCGCTGGGCCGAGGCCGCCCTGGCCCGCGATGCGTCGTTCGCACCTGCGCTCAAAGAGCTGGCCGGAGCGGCGACCGCGCTCGGGCAGTGGGATCGCGCCGTCGAGGCCCTGCAGCGCGCGGTGGCGTTGCGGCCGGCCGATACGCACGCCCTCGCCGATCTGGGCGGCGTCTACCTGCGCCGACAGCAGCCCGATCTGGCGGCCGAGACGTTGCGTCGCGCGCTGGCCGCCGATCCCGTGCTGCCGACCGCGCACAACACGCTGGGCCTCGCCCTGCTCGCCTCCGGTGACGGCGCGGCGGCGGAGCAGCAGTTCCGCGAGGCGATCCGGCTCCAGCCCGATCTGGCGGAAGCGCACACCAATCTGGCGAACCTGCTCGCCGGGCGCCGGGCCTACGCCGACGCGGCCGTCCACTTCGAGTTGGCGTTGCGATACGACCCGAACGCCGCCGCCGCGCACCACGGCTACGGGCTGGTGCTGGCCCTGTCGCAGCAGCCGACGCGCGCCCTCCCCGCCCTGCGCGAGGCGGCGCGTCTGCAGCCGGGGCGCGAGCGGATCCAGACCGACATCGGCGACGTCCTCGCCGCCATGGGGCGGCTCGACGAGGCGCTGGCCGCCTATCGGCTCGCCGTCCAGGCGAGCGCGTCGGACGTCGAGGCGCGCCTCGCCATGGCTGAGCTGCTGCTCGCGCGCGGGCGTCGAGCCGAGGCGATTCCCCTGCTCGAAGCCGTCGCCAACAGCCCCGATCCGGCGCTCCGCGAGGCCGCCCGGAAGCATCTATCCGGCGTGCGCTAGCACCCGATTACACAAGCGGTTTGGATGAGTCCAAATTCTGCTTGACAGGCGCTTAACAGATACTCGATTATCGACCGCCGTTACGCCTTGGGTGCAGCCAGCCCGAGGTATTGGCCAATTTCAGGAGGGCGCGTGCTGAAGCGAACTAGCGTCACGACTCGGCTTGCTGTGGTCTTCGCAGCTGTTCTTTGGGCAGCTCCGGTGATGGCCCAGAGCTTTTACGGAGCGTTGCTGGCCGTTGTCAAAGACGACCAAGGCGGCGTTCTCCCCGGCGTGACTGTCGTGGTCGTCAACGAGGCCACGGGCGAGCGGCGTGAGGCCGTCAGCACCGAGGACGGCAGCGCACGGTTCGTCAACCTCGTGCCCGGCCCCTATCGCCTCGAAGCGGAGCTGACCGGCTTCCAGCGCTGGATCCGCGAAGGGATCGCGGTCAACGTCCAGACCAACCCGCGTATCGACGTCACCCTGGCGCTCGGCAACCTCACCGAGACGCTGACGGTGACCGGCCAGGCGCCGCTGCTGCAGACGCAGAGCGCGTCGGTGGCCACGACGGTTGCCGCCCGTTCCGTGCAGGAGCTGCCCCTGAACGGCCGCAACGTGCTCAACCTCGTGTCCCTGGCGCCGTCGGTGGTGCCGCAGGGCGGCGCCGAAGGCAGCCTGACCGGCAAGAACGTGTTCGCCGCCGGCAACTACCAGATCGGCGGCGGCACGGCGAACCAGAGCGCCTCGTTCTTCGACGGCGTCACCGTGCAGGACACCGCCTACGGCAACATCGTGGTGCTGACGCCGAGTCCCGACTCGGTCGAAGAGTTCAGCGTCCAGACCAACAGCAGCAGCGCCGAGTTCGGCCGCTTCACCGGTGGCGTGGTCAACATGGCGTCCCGGTCGGGCTCCAACACCTTCCGCGGCAGCCTGTTCGAGTTCCACCGCAACCGCGAACTGAACTCCAACACCTTCTTCGGCGAGCGCGCCGGCCTCGACAAGCCGCCGTTCACGCAGAACAACTTCGGCGGCACGCTGGGCGGCGCGATCAAGCGCGACAAGCTGTTCTTCTTCGGCAGCTACGAGGGCTACCGCAACGAGGAAGGCATCCTGCTGCGCCGCACGGTCCCGACCGTGGCGATGCGCAACGGCGACTTCTCGGACTTCCGCAACGTGTCCACCGGCGCGATCGTGCCGATCTACGACCCCTGGACCCAGTGCGGCATCAACAACCCCGGCACCGGCGCCTACAACGGCGACTGCGGCACGGTACCGAACCGCCTGCAGTTCCCCGGCAACGTCATCCCCGCCAACCGCATCAGCCCGATCGCCCGCTCGCTGCTGGCCTTCCCGATCTACGCCGATCCGACCGTGTCGGGTCAGTGGCGGAACAACAACTTCGAGAAGAACGCCCAGATCGGCGGCGACAACGACCAGATCGGCTTCCGCAGCGACTACAACGTCAGCCAGAACGTCCGCCTCATCGGCCGCTACACCCGCTGGGAGTCGACCAACGCCGCGGTGGACCTCTACGGCAACGGGCAGCGCAACGGCGACCCGTACTCGCCCGAGCACTTCATCACCACCCAGGCGATGCTGGCCAACACCTGGACCATCAACTCGACCACCGTGCTCGATGCCCGCTTCGGCTTCCTGCGCTGGGACTACGACCGTGAGCCGGGCAACCTGGGCATCAACCTGACCCAGAATTTCGGCTTCCCGACGCTGCCTTACGGGCAGATCTCCGAGCGCAGCGGTATCCCGGGAATGGAGACGATCCCGAACATCGCCGTCACCAACAACAACACCATCAACACCGGCCTGCTCTACGCCGACGATCGCACCTACGCCTTCACGCCGACCCTCACCAAGATCGCCGGCAGCCACACCATCAAGGCGGGCGCCAACTGGCTGCGGGGCGAAGTCAACTACTTCCAGAACAACAACCCCGGCGGTACCTTCAACTTCACCAACGCGCCGACCGCTCTGGACGGCACCAACCCCGGCAACACAGGGGATGGGTTCGCGGCGTTCCTGCTCGGCATTCCCACCGGCGGCACCTACCAGGCGTCGAGCTACACCTACGGCCGCACGCACTACCAGGCCTACTTCGCCGAGGACTCCTGGCAGGTGAACGACAAGCTGACGGTGAACCTCGGGCTGCGCTGGGAAATTCCCGGCGTCTTCACCGAGCGCGACAACAACCTCAGCACCTTCAACCCCAACGTGGTCAACCCGCTGCTGACCGGCATCACCAACCCGGTGACCGGGCAGCCGTTCCTCGGCGCCTTCGAGCTGGTGGACACGCCTGAGCGGCCGGGCCGGGGCATGCGCAAGAACCCGCTCGACCTGGTCGTGCCGCGCCTCGGCTTCGCCTATCAGCTCACCCCCGGCACCGTGATCCGCGGCGGCGGCGGCAAGTTCATCGTCCCGGCGACCGTGCGGTTCCCCGACGGCCCGACCGGACACGGCATCAACAACCGCGTCAACAACATCCAGACCAGCGCCGACAACAACCGGACCTTCGTCGCCGACATGAGCAACCCGTTCCCGAACGGCGTGCAGAACCACCCCGGTCGCGACCCGATCTTCCAGCAGGCCCTGCTCGGCGGCGGCGCCAACCAGTTCATCTACGATCCGAACGGCTACCCGGGTCACACCTGGCAGTGGAACCTCGCGCTGCAGCACCAGTTCGGCAACGGGCTGTCGGTGGAGGCCACCTACATCGGCCTCGAGGGCAACAACCTGGCGAACACCCTGAACCAGAACCAGCTCGGGCTGGAGCACGTCAACCGCGCCGCCAGCGATACCTCGGTGTGCAGCCTGACCGGCAACCAGATCATCCCCTTCGGCGCGCCCGGCTTCGCGTCGAACCAGCGCGACACCTGCTACGGCGCCTACCTGCGCCAGCAGGTGGCCAATCCGCTCGCCGGCCTGATTCGCGAGGGGCCGCTGTCCACCGCGACGGTCCAGCGCGCGCTGCTGCTGCTGCAGTTCCCGCAGTACCAGTCGGCCAACCAGCCGGGCTACAACGGCCGCAGCCGCTACAACGCGCTGCAGCTGCGCACCGACAAGCGCTTCGGCGCCGGCAGCGTGTTCAGCGCCAACTACACCTTCGCGCGCAACATGACCAACGCCGAGACGGTCACCGGCTGGCTCGAGACCGGCGCCGGCAACGCGGCGGCCGGTTACCAGACCAACGACCTCGACAAGGAGTGGTCGCTGAGCAGCTTCGACGTCCGGCACCGGCTGGTGCTCAATTACGTGCTCGACCTGCCGTTCGGCCCGGGCCGTCGGTTCCTGGGCAACACCGGCGGCTTTGTCGGCGTGCTGGTCGGCGGCTGGAGCGTGAACGGCGTGACCACCTTCCAGTCCGGTCTGCCGCTGGCCTTCACGGCCACCCCGAACCTCGTCGGCTTCGGCTACGGCCTGCGCCCCAACGTCGTCCCCAACTGCGACAAGGAAGTGTCCGGCTCGGCGACCGACCGCCTCAACCAGTGGTTCAACACCGCGTGTTACCAGGTGCCGAACGCCGCGTTCAACGCCGCCAACCCGTCGAGTGACCCGCGCCTGCGCTGGGCGCTCGGCGACGCGACGCGGACCGATCCCGATCTGCGCGCGCACGGCGTCCACAACTGGAACTTCGCGGTCTCGAAGCAGACGCGTCTGGCCGGCCGGGTCAACCTGATGCTCCGCGCCGAGGCCTTCAACCTCTTCAACCGGGTGCAGTTCGGCCCGCCCAACACCCAGGCGAGCACCGTGGCGACCGCGAACTTCGGCCAGGTGACCTCGCAGATCAACCAGCCGCGGCTCCTCCAGCTGGCGGCCCGGTTGTCGTTCTAGCCATCGCAGGGGTGGACTGACATGGGCAGTCAGTCCACACCTGTCGCCGTCCGCTCTGCCAGCTCGTGCTTCCGCTGGCAGGCGGGCGGCTTGTTCGTTGTGCCGCGGCGGGCGCGTCCGGCGAGGCGCACCCGGGGCGAAGAGAAATGAACGGACGGTCGGCGGAACTCACGGCGGCGCAGCGCGCGCTCGGCCACGGCGCGGCGGATGACGAGCACCTGCGCCGCCAGGGGATCCTGCGGTTGCTGGCGGTCAAGGACTCGGACGTCCGCATCGCCACGCTCGAGCAGTGCCGCGACGCGGTGGACAAGAGCCTGCACGCCGGCGGCGCCTTCTCGGCGACCATCCCGCTGGTCGCGCTCTACTACGGCGGCTTCATGGACATCGACGTCGTCGATCCCACGAAGCGCGGCCAGGACCTGTTCGTCCTCAGCAAGGGCCACGCCGTGGCGGCGCTGGCCTCGATCTACGCCGACCTCGGCTACTTCGACCGCGCGCTGCTGCGCAACTCCCGCTCCCATTCCAGCATCCTGAACGGGCATCCCGGTCCGGTGCTGCCCGGCGTCCATCTGGCCACCGGGCCGATGGGCCAGGGGCTGTCGGTGGCGCAGGGGCTGGCCCTGGTCGGCCGCCAGTCGCCGCGTTACGACACCTACTGCGTATGCGGCGACGGCGAGTTGCAGGAGGGGCCGATCTGGGAAGGCGTGATGTACGCCGGCCAGGCCCACCTCGACAACCTCTGCGTGATCGTCGATCACAACCACGGCCAGCTCGACATGGCCAACCGCATGGTGTTCACCATGCCGCACCTCGAGTCGGTGTTCGAGTCGTTCGGCTGGGAAGCCGTCGGCGTCGACGCGACCAGCTACGAGCCGGTCTACCGCGCCCTCGAGCACTTCCGCTACCGGCCGCGCAACGGCAAGCCGCTGGCGATCGTCTGCCGCTCGACCAAGGGCCACGGCGCGCTCTCGGACGCGCTGAACAAGCACAAGGTCACGGTGCCCGACGCGCTCATCGCGCAGGAGATCGCGCTGCAGCAGCGGCAGCGCCGCGAGCGCGAGCTCGAGGTGAGCCGCCTGCACCGATCCCTCGACGGCCACCCGCGCGGCCGCGCGCTGCAGGAGGCGCTGGTCGCTGCCGCGGCGGCGATGCGCCTCGACGTGGTCGCCGGCGCCGATGGCGAGCTGGCGCTGCCGGCGATGCCGGCGACGGTGCGCACCCGGCGGGTGCCGCCGCGCGACAAGCGCATCCAGTACGAGCCGGCGCAGCTGCCGACGCTCGATCGCGCCAAGCAGTACGCGGCGTCCGACATGGTCACCGCGGCGATGAAGGTCTTCGCGCGCGATCCCCGCGTGGTCTCGGTGGACGCCGACCTCGCCTCGACCAGCGGGCTGGAGGCCGGCGTCGGCGCCGTCGATCAGCGGCGGGCCCTGAACGTCGGCGTCGCCGAAGCCAACATGCTGTGCCTGGGCGAGGGCTACGCCATCCAGGGCTTCAATACCTGGGTCAGCACCTTCTGCCCGTTCTTCGACTGGAAGGTGATGCGCCGCGTCGCGGTCGGCCACCAGGAGCGCCTCGAGGCGATGGCCGCCGCCGACGGCTGGCTGTCGGAGGGCCACGGCCTCGACCTGACCATGCTGGCGACGGCGGCGAACTTCGAGACCCGCACCAACGGCGCCACCCACATGGGCAACGACGACAACGTGATCTTCGATGGGCTGGCCCATCTGCAGATCGTCGATGCGTCGTGTCCGCAGCAGATGCTCGCGATCATGCGGTGGATCATGGAGGGCAACCGCGGGCTGGTCTACCTGCGGGTCATGCGCACGCCCTCGGCCGTGCTCTATCCCGCCGACTACACGTTCGCCTTCGGCAAGGCCGGCGTGCTGCGCGACCCGGCCGACGCATCGGCGGTGATCGTCAGCGCCGGCCGCGGCGTGCACGAGGCGCTGGCGGCGGCGGCGCAGTGCGAGGCCCGCGGCGTGGCCGTGGGCGTGGTGGACATGCCGTCGATCGACGAGGACGCCCTGGTCGGGCTGTGCCGGTCGGGCCGGCTGATCTGCCTGGCCGAGCAGAACAACGGCTACATCCTGCAGAATCTGCTGAAGGTGGTCTATCGGCGCTGCCCCGAGGTGGCCAGCGCGGCGCTGCAGCGCGTCGTCGCCATCAACACCCTCGGCGGCGACGGCCGGCCGGCCTATATCCACTCGGCCACCTACGAAGAGCTGATCGAGGCCTACGGCCTGACGCCGGCGAAGATCGCCGACACCGTCGTCGCGGCGCTGGCCGCACGAAAGGGACAGTGATGGTGCCCGCCATCCACGAAGACGACGCCGCCGCGCTCGACCTCACCGGCCGCAGCCTGCGCTGGCTCGTGGCTCCGGATGCGGTGCAGGCGCAGCACTGCTCGACCTGCGTGATCGTCGTGCCGCCGGGCGAACGCGTGCGGCCGGCCCACTCGCATCCCAACGGCGAGGAAGTGATCTACATCATCCACGGCACCGGGCGCGTCCTGGTCGGCGGTGAGGTGAGCCCCGTGCGCGCCGGCACGGCGGTGCTGTTCCCGCAAGGCGTGGTGCACATGCTCCACAACACCGGGGCCGACGAGATGAAGGTGGTGTGCTTCTTCGCGCCGCCCACCGGGCTCCACAATTACGTCATGCACGAAGGGGTGGATTTCCCCGACTGATTCGCCCCGCCGTCCCGCGGCGGGCGAGCACGCCCGGCTCATCGTTCTCCTCCGCGAGGTCGTCTCATCATGTCCGCATCGAACAGCTCGACCACCGAAGACCGCGCCGCCACTCCGACCGCCGACGCCACGCTGCCGCTGACGCCGCACTTCATCGCCGGCCAGGCCCATGAGGGCACGTCGAGCCGCAGCGGCGACGTCTTCAACCCGGCCACCGGCCGGCGGGCGCGGCGCGTGCCGATGGCCAACACCGCCGACGTGCACGCGGCGATCGCCGCGGCCGCGGCGGCGTTCCCGGAGTGGTCGGCGGCGCCGCCGCTGCGCCGGGCCCGCGTGCTGATGCGGTTCCGCGACCTGGTCGAGAAGAACCAGAAGGCGCTGGCCGCCATCATCACCGCCGAGCACGGCAAGGTGGCGTCGGACGCCGCCGGGGAAGTGCAGCGCGGCAACGAGGTGGTGGAGTTCGCCACCGGCATCCCGCACCTGCTCAAGGGCGAGTTCAGCGAGGCGGTCGGCACCGGCGTGGACAGCCACTCGATCCGCCAGCCGCTCGGCGTCGTCGCCGGCATCACGCCGTTCAACTTCCCGGCGATGGTGCCGATGTGGATGTTCCCGGTGGCGCTGGCCTGCGGCAACACCTTCGTGCTGAAGCCGAGCGAGAAGGACCCGACCACCAGCGTCGAGCTGGCCAAGCTCCTCAAGGAGGCGGGCTTGCCCGACGGCGTGTTCAACGTGGTCCACGGCGACAAGGAAGCGGTGGACGCGCTGATCGACGACCCGCGGATCGAGGCGATCAGCTTCGTCGGGTCGACGCCGATCGCCGAGTACATCTACTCGCGCGGCACCGCGACCGGCAAGCGCGTGCAGGCGCTGGGCGGCGCCAAGAACCACATGGTGGTCATGCCCGACGCCGATCTCGACCAGGCCACCGATGCGCTCGTCGGCGCCGCTTATGGCTCGGCGGGCGAGCGCTGCATGGCCATCTCGGTGGCCGTCGCCGTCGGCGACGACGTGGCCGACGCCCTGGTGGCGCGGATCACCAAGCGGCTCGAGACCCTCAAGGTGGCCCCGGGCGACGCCGCCGGCGCCGAGATGGGGCCGCTCGTCACCGGCGCGCACCTCGACCGGGTGCGCGGCTACATCGACCTCGGCGTGACCGAAGGCGCCGCGCTGGTCGTCGACGGCCGCCAGGCGCCGTGTCCTGACGGCTTCTTCGTCGGCGCGTCGCTCTTCGACCGCGTCACGCCGTCGATGCGCATCTACAAGGAAGAGATCTTCGGGCCGGTGCTGGCGGTGGTGCGCGCGCCCGACTTCGAGTCGGCGCTGGCGCTCGTCAACGCCCACGAGTTCGGCAACGGCACCGCCATCTTCACCCGCGACGGCGACGCCGCGCGCGACTACAGCAGCCGCGTCAAGGCCGGCATGGTCGGCGTCAACGTGCCGATTCCGGTGCCGATGGCCTTCCACTCGTTCGGCGGCTGGAAGCGGTCGCTGTTCGGCGACCACTACGTCCACGGGCCGGAGGGCGTGCGCTTCTACACGCGCCTGAAGACGATCACCTCGCGCTGGCCGACCGGCATCCGCCAGGGCGCCGAGTTCAAGATGCCGGTGCTCGGCTGAGCGCGGTCGGGCCGCGCCGCCGTGGCCCTACCAGTGCACGAGCGACCCGTCGGGACGCCGCCGGGTCGCGCCAGGAGCGCCTTCGGTGATCGCCGTGACGAACGTGAGCCGCGACTCGTCGACGCTCACCCCGAGCCCGGGGCGGTCGTTCGGCCAGACCTTGCCGTTCCGGCACTCGAGGAACTCCGGCATGTACGGCACGGGGCGCTCGCCCTGGTTGTATTCCATGAGCACCTGGCCCGGGAACGCCATCATCGTGTGCAGATGACCGGCGGTGGCGATCGGCCCGGTGAAGTGCGGCACGATGCCCACGCGGTGGGTGTCGCAGACCGCCATGATCTTCAGCATCTCGGTGATGCCGCCGACGTTCGGCAGCGAGGCGCGGGCGAAGTCGATGTCCCGCTGTTCGACCAGCGGGCTGAAGTCGGCCCTCGTGCCCCATTCCTCGCCGGGCGCCAAAGGCACCGAGGTCATGAGCCGCAGCTTGGGGATCTGCGTGCGGAACTGCTCCTCGCGCAGCGGGTCCTCGACGCAGTACGGCCGGTACGGCTCCATCAGCCGGCACACCTCGACGGCCTCGTGGAAATCGAACTTCTGGTGCAGGTCGATCATCCAGTTGCCCTCGGGGCCGATGCCGTCGCGGATCTGCGCCACCGCGTCGATGATGCGGCGGACGCGCAGCCGCGAGTCGAATACCGTGCCGCCGCCGCCCGGGCCGCCGGTCACGTCCGGCGTGAGCCCGGTCGCGTTGATGTCGCCGTCGACGCGGTAGACGCGGTAGCCGGCGGCCATCGTCGCCGCCGCGCGGTCCTTGAGGCTCATGCGCCGCGCCTCCTCGGGCGGGACGAGTCCTCCCGGCAGGCCCGACGTGGCGTAGAGCTCGATGTGGTCGCGGGCCTTGCCGCCGAAGAGCTGGTACAGCGGGACGCCGAGCGCCTTGCCCTTGATGTCCCACAGCGCCAGGTCGATCGCGCCGATGGCGTGCAGGCGTTCCTTGCCGGGCGAGTAGAACCCGTCCATGAACGCGGCCTGCCAGATCAGCTCGGTGTCGAAGGCGTTGCGGCCGATGACGCTGCGCGCCACGTTGCGGACGGTGTCCGGCGATCCGCCCTGGCCGATGCCGGTGATGCCGGCCGCCGTGTCGACCAGCACGACCATGTTGCTCTGCGGAAACGCTTGCGGGCCGTTGGCGTCGTAGCCGGGCGGGTAGAACAGGCGGATCCGGGTGACGGCGGTGGGCGGCAGGCCCCGGCCCGAGGCCGGCGCCGATTGCGGCACGCCGGCCGAGACGTGGCTCGCCGACGCCATCGCCCCGACGGCCGCGGCCAGCGACGCTCCGAAGGTTCTGCGCGGGACGTTCATGTCGATGCTCCGCGGCTAGTTGTACGGTGTTCCGCTTCCGGATACAATCGACAATCGATGAGCATGGGCAATCGGCCGTTGATGGCGCCGCGGCCCAGTGCGCAGCGCGAATCCTCACGGCCGGCCACGACCGCACCGGCACGGCCATGAGCGTTCGGCCCTCCCTCCCCTCGTTGGCGCAGGTGCTCGGCGCGGCGACGCCGCTCGAGTCGTCGCGGCTGGAAGGCGAGGGACCGGCAGGGCGCCTGCCACTCACGCCGGAGCTGTTGCGTTCGGCGCCGAGCGGCGACATCTTCGGCCTGACCCAGAACGCCGGCATGGGCTGGCGTCCCGAGGCGCTCGACGGGCCGCAGTACGTGATCGTCAGCACGATGGGCGGCGTGCGCTCGGAGCAGGGCACGCCGATCGCCCTCGGCTATCACACCGGCCACTGGGAGATCGGCCTGCTGGTGCGCGGTGCCGCCGAGGCGCTGCGGGCCGCCGGCGCGATCCCGTTCGCGGTCTACTGCAGCGACCCGTGCGACGGCCGGACCCAGGGCACGACCGGCATGTTCGACAGCCTGGCCTATCGCAACGACGCCGCGGTCGTGATGCGCCGGCTCATCCGGTCGCTGCCGACGGCGTCGGGTGTGATGGGCATCGCCACGTGCGACAAGGGCCTGCCGGCGACGATGCTGGCGCTGGCGGGGACCGGCACGCTGCCCGGCGTGATCGTGCCCGGCGGCGTGACGCTGCCGGCCCGCGGCGCCGAAGACGCCGGCCAGGTGCAGAGCCTCGGGGCGCGGTTCGCCCACGACCTCATCAGCCTCGACTACGCCGCCACGATGGGCTGCCGCGCCTGCGGCTCGTCGGGCGGCGGCTGCCAGTTCCTCGGCACGGCCGCCACGTCGCAGGTGGTGGCCGAAGCCCTCGGCCTGGCCCTGCCCCACAGCGCGCTGGCGCCGTCGGGCGAAGCCGTGTGGCACGAACTGGCGACGCGGTCGGCGGCGGCGCTGCGCCGACTCGACCACCTCGGGCTGACCGTCGGCCGTCTGCTCACCGATGCGGCGATCGCCAACGCGATGCTGGTGCACGCCGCCTTCGGCGGCTCGACGAACCTGCTGCTCCACATCCCCGCGATCGCCGCCGCCGCCGGATTGCGCGTGCCGGCGGTCGACGACTGGATCCGCGTCAATCGCGCCACCCCGCGGCTGGTCGACGCCCTGCCCAACGGCCCGCGCGGCTTCGCCACCGCCCAGGTGTTCATGGCCGGCGGCGTGCCCGAGGTGATGCTGCACCTGCGCCGCATGGGGCTGCTCGACACGTCGGTGGTGACGGCCACCGGCGACACGCTCGCCGCGACGCTCGACTGGTGGGAGACGAGCGAGAGGCGCCGGGCGGCGCGCGCCAGGCTCGCCGCCGCCGCGGCCATCGATCCCGACGACGTGATCATGGCGCCGGAGGCGGCGCACCGCCGCGGCCTCACCAGCACCACGGTGTTCCCGCTCGGCAACCTCGCCCCGCAGGGCTCGGTGATCAAGGCCACCGCCATCGACGCGTCGGTGGTCGATGCCGACGGCGTGTATCGGCATCGTGGCCCGGCCCGCGTGTTCACCGACGAACCGGCGGCGATTCGCGCCGTGAAAGGCACCGGCGGCGCGACGCCGGTGCGTCCCGGCGACGTGATCGTCCTCATCGGCACCGGCCCGTCGGGCACCGGCATGCAGGAGACGGCGCAGATCACCACCGCGCTGCGCTACCTGCCGTGGGGCAAGGACGTCGCGCTCGTGACCGACGGCCGCTTTTCCGGGTTCTCCAGCGGCGCCTGTATCGGCCACATCGGCCCCGAAGCGCTCGCCGACGGGCCGATCGGCCGGGTACGCGACGGCGACCTGATCGACATCGTCATCGATCGCACCACCCTGACCGGCACCCTCGACATGGTCGGCGCCGGCGGCGTGCCGCTGGCGCCGGACGCCTGCGCGGCGCTGCTCGCCGGGCGGCCGCGGCACGACGGCCTGGCCGCGCACGAGCGGCTGCCCGGTGACACGCGGCTGTGGGCGGCGCTGCAGCGGGCCAGCGGCGGCACGTGGGGCGGCTGCGTCTACGACGTCGATCGCATCGTCGCGACGCTGGAGCGGGGCGCGGCCCTGGCGGACGGAGGGGCGCGATGAGGGCACTCGCCGGTCCGCGCCGCGAGATGCGCGACATGCCCGAGCCGCCGCGCCGCTACTGGCGCCTGGTCGGCCCCGGCATCGTCGCCGGCGGCGTCGGCCTGTCGTCGGGGGAGTTCGTGCTGTGGCCGTTCATCGCCTCGCAGGTCGGCCTGGTGCTGCTGTGGGGCGCCGTCGTCGGCGTGGTGACGCAGTTCTTCCTGAACATGGAAGTGGAGCGTTACACGCTGGCCACCGGCGAGACGGCGGTGAGCGGCTTCAACCGCCTGTGGCGCCACTGGGGGCTGTTCTTCGCGGTGCTCGCGTATCTCGGCAACCTGTGGCCCGGCTGGGCGATGAGCGGCGCCACGCTGGCCAGCTATCTGTTCGGTGGCAACCCGGCGTGGATCGCCGCCGGCAGCCTGGTGGTCGTCGGCCTCGGCCTGACGTTGGCGCCGGTGGTCTACGTGGCGCTTGAGCGGATGATCTTCGTCAAGGTCGCCGCCGTGCTCGTGCTGGTGACGCTCGCCGCCACCCTGGTGATCGACGGGCCGGCGTGGCAGGCGTTCGGCGCCGGCTTCGCGCACGTCGGCCGGTTCCCCGACGGGCTGGGCATTCCGCTGATGTTCGGCGCCATCGCCTATGCCGGCTCCGGCGGCGCGCAGAACCTCTGCCAGAGCAACTGGATTCGCGACAAGGGCTTCGGCATGGGGCAGTACGTGCCGCGCCTGGTCAGCGCCGTCACCGGCGATCCCCGCGCCGTCGAGGCCACGCCGGCCAGCTACGAGTTCGCGCCGACCGCCGAGAACCTGCGGCGCTGGCGGAGCTGGTGGCGGTTCGCGAACGTCGAGCAGGCCCTCAGCTTCGGCCTGGTGACCGTGCTGACCATCGCGCTGATGTCGCTGCTGGCGCACGCCACCGTCTTCGGCCAGCCGGGCCTGCCCAACGACGTGTCGTTCCTGCGTCTCGAGGCCGGACAGCTGCGCGACCGCGTCGGCCCGTGGTTCGGCGTGCTGTTCCTGGCCGTCGGGGCGTTCTCGCTGTTCGGCACCGCGATGGGCATCATCGACTACACCAGCCGCCTGGCCGCCGATGTCCTGAAGACGACCTACCTGCCCGCGGCGTCCGAGAGCCGCATCTACTTCCGGCTCGTCTGGGGCATGGTCGGCCTGGGCTGCGTGATCCTGCTCGCCGGCCTGTCGCAGCCGATGACGCTGCTGGTGATCTCGGCCTCGACGGCCGGCACCATGATGTTCGTCTACTCGGCGCTGCTCATCGCGCTCAACCGCCGGCTGGCGCCGGCGCCGATCCGCATCAGCGGCGTGCGGACGGCGGTTCTGGTCTGGTCGACGCTGCTGTTCGGCGCGCTCGCCGCCGTGACCATCTCCACGCAGGTGCAGGCGCTGCTGCGCTGAGGCCGAACCCATGGCGTTGTCGTCCGACATTCCTCCCCGTGCATCCCACTCTCCAGGAGTTTCCCGCATGGCTCGATCCCGGCATCGTGTATACGGCCCGCTCGTGGGCCTCGTCGCCCTCGGGCTGGCGGTGGTCCTCACCGTGGCGCTTCCCTCGGCCCGTCAGGGCGCGGAGCGGCCGTGGATCGGCTACTCCAGCGCCGCCGACGGCTCGCGGTTCTTCCCCAACAGCCAGATCACCAAGGCGAACGTCGCCCGCCTCGAGGTGGCCTGGACGTATCCGTACAGCGACACCGTCTCGACGCCGATGATGGCGCGCGGCATGATCTTCGGCCGCGGCCGCAACGGCGCGCTGGTGGCGCTCGATGCCAAGACCGGCAAGGAGATCTGGGTGCGCGAGGCCATGGACGGCATGACCCAGCGCGGCATCAACTACTGGGAGAATCGCGACGGGTCGGACCGCCGCCTGCTGTTCTCGATGAACGACTACCTGCAGGCGATCGATGCCCGCACCGGCAAGCTGATCACCACCTTCGGCGACAACGGCGCCGTCGACCTGCGCGCCGACCTGGGCCGCGACCCGTCGCTCATCAACCGCATCCAGTCGCAGACGCCGGGCCAGGTGTTCGAGAACCTGATCCTGCTCGGCTCGGCACCGGGCGAGGGCTACATGTCGGCGCCCGGGCACGTCCGCGCCTACGACGTGGTGACCGGCAAGCTGGTGTGGCGCTTCAACACCATCCCGCAGCCGGGGGAGTTCGGCTACGACACCTGGCCGAAGGACGCCTACAAGTACATCGGCGCCGTCAACACCTGGGGCGAGCTGTCGGTGGACGTCGCGCGCGGCATCGCCTACTTCCCGACCGGGTCGCCGACCTACGACTACTACGGCGCCGATCGCCCCGGCGCGAACCTCTACGGCACCAGCCTGATCGCCATCGACGCCCGCACCGGCAAGCGCATCTGGCACTTCCAGCTGGTGCATCACGACCTGTGGGACTACGACACCAGCTCGGCGCCGCAGCTGACGACCATCGTCAAGGACGGGCAGCGCCGCGACGTCGTGGCCCTGGCCGGCAAGAGCGGCTTCCTCTACGTGTTCGACCGCGTGACCGGCGAGCCCATCTGGCCGATCGAGGAACGGCCGGTGCCGATCAGCGGCATGCCGGGCGAGAAGAGCTGGCCGACGCAGCCGTTCCCGACGGTGGTGCCGCCGTTCGTCAAGCTGAACTTCACCGAGGACGACATCAACCCCTTCAACAACATCACGCCGGAGCAGCGCGCCGCCTTCCGCGAGCGGCTCCGCGGCACCAAGAACCTCGGGATGTTCACGCCGATCGACTTCATCGACACGATGCACCTGCCGGGCAGCAACGGCGGCTCGGTGTTCGGCACGGCGGCCTCCGAACCGGGCACCGGTATGGTCTACGTGATCGGCCAGAACAACCCCGGCATCCTGCGGCTGATGCGCACCGGCGAGCCGCGCAACCGCTTCGGCGGGCCGGCCACGCCCGGCGAGGTCGTCTACCAGCGCGACTGCGCGAGCTGCCACGGCCCGAACCGCGCCGGCACCGACAGCGCGCCGTCACTGGGCGGCGTGACCGAGCGGCTCAACGACGCCGTGCTGCGCAGCACGGTGACCGGCGGCAAGGGACGGATGCCGGCGTTCCCGCACCTCACCGACGCCGAGATCGCCGATCTGCTCACCTTCCTGAAGACGCCGACGCTCGGACCGCGCGGCCGCGCCGCCTTCCCCGCGCCGGTGTATCCCCCGGGACCGGTCGTCGGCAGCGGCGGCGCGCGCACGCGTCCGGGTGCGACGAGGACGCCAGGGAGCGCGCGCCCGGCCGAGACGCCCTATCCCGAGGGCGTGTCGCCGACGCCGCAGTACACCATCGACTCCTACGGCACCATCGGCAAGCTGATGAAGCCGCCGTACACGACGATCACCAAGTACGACCTCAACATCCCGGCGATCGTCTGGCAGGTGGGCTTCGGCGACGACCCCGAGCTGGCCGAGAAGGGCCAGACCGGCACCGGCATGCCGCAGATGCGCAACGGCGCCGTCGTCACCGACACCGGCCTCTACTTCGCGGCCGCCGGCGACAACAAGGTGCGCGCCTACGACACCGCCAACGGCGCGGTGATCTGGACCGGCCACTACAGCGGGACCTACCGCGGCGCGCCGATCATGTATGCGATCGACGGCCGGCAGTACCTGCTGGTGCCGGCTGCCGGCGACCAGCTGCCCGCCGGGAACCAGGTGCCCCCGTACGGCAAGCCGGCGGGGCCGCTCGGCTACGTGGCGTTCGCGCTGCCGCAATAGGCCCGCCATGACCGCGCTATCTCGACGTCACTTCCTGGGAACGACCGCGGGGTCGGCCCTGGCCGCCGCGGTGCTGCCGGGCGGCTCGGCGGTCGGCGCCGCGCAGCCGGCCGGCCGGCTGCGCGTCCAGTTCGCGACCGGCGGGCACACCTCGCCCCTGCAGCTGTACGCGATGTTCGAGTCGGCCCTGTTCCAGGACATGGACACGGTCGTGCTGCCGCATCCCGACCCGTTCGATCGGGTGGGCACGCCCGACGCGCCGCACGTCATCGTGACCAACGACTGGATCACCGGGCAGTGGCCGAAGAAGGACCAGGACAACATGCAGCGCCACATCGAGGGCGGCGGCGGTGTGGTCGTGCTCCATCATGCGGTGGGCAGCAACAACGGCACGCCCACCGTGCCGGGCTGGAAGTGGTGGAGCGAGGAGGTGTTGGGTTGTTACCTCTACAACCCCAACGTGCCGGGCGTGAAGACCTCGGCGCGGCTGAAGCAGTTCCCGATTCAGACCATCACGCCGGTGGGCAGCCATCCGATCGTCCGTGGCGTCGAGCCGTTCCAGCTGCCGTGGGACGAGACGTTTCCGAACATGTGGATCTCGCCCAGGGCGACGGTGCTGTTCACGTCCGACGACCCGTCGTTCAACAACCCGGCGGTCGGCTGGGTGGGACCGCCGCTGCCGCGTGGCCGCTGTGTGTGCCTGCAACCCGGACACACGGCGGTGGTCTGCCAGGATCCGACCTACCGGCAGATCGTGCACAACGCCATTCTGTGGGCCGGCGGGAGGCTGTCATGAGCCAGGCGCCGTCATCGCAGGCCCCTGCCGTCATCGACTATCGCACGGCGGCGCCGGGCCCTCCGAACCAGACGCCGCGGTTCGCCAAGACCGAGCTGTGGGTGCAGGTCACGACGGGAGGCAAGGCCTACCCGCCGTCGCTGCAGGAGATGTTCCTCGATCCCATGTTCCTCGGCATGGAGATTCGGCCGATCGATCAGCCGGCCAGTTTTGCCGCGCTGTTGCCGCCGTCGCCTCCCGCGACGACGGCCTCCGCGCCAGCGCCGGCACCGCCCATGCCGTCGGCGCCGCCAGCGGTGCCGTTGCCGCCCGGTGCCCCTGGCCCCGGGGCGGGCGCGGTCGGCGGCGGCACCGAGCGGCTCGAGCCTGGCGACTACCCGTGGGAGCCGAGCGGCGGCCGGCCGCACCCGGGCTACGACGTGCTCGTGCTCAACGACCAGATGAACTGGCCGGAGAATCAGCGCGACGCCGCCCGGCAAGCGCTCGAACTCGGCCGCGGACTCGTCGTGCTGCACCACGCCCTGGGCGACAACCAGGACTGGCCGTGGTGGTACGAGGAGGTGACCGGCGGTCGGCTGGTGCTGGCCGATGGCGGCGGCGTGCGGCGATCGACGGTGACACGCGTGTCCAACCTGGCGGTGAAGCCGGTGGGGCGCCATCCGATCCTCCGCCACGTTCCGGCGTTCACGCTGGCCGCCGACGACGCCTACAAGGGCATGTGGCAGTCGCCGCGCATCACCCCGCTCCTGCAGGCGCCGCACGCCGGCAGCGACACCACGGTGGCGTGGGTGGGCGTGCATCCGACGGCGCGGGTGGTGTGCATCCAGCCCGGCAACACGCGGGAGACGCATCGCCATCCGGCCTACCGCATGCTGGTCCGCAATGCGATCCTGTGGGCAGGGCGGCGGCTGATCTGATCCGCATCACGAGGGACTCATGACGTCGAACCGTTGGCCGCGCGCGATCCTGACGACGGTGACCGTCGGCGCGCTCGTCGCGCTGCTGGCGGCGACGTGGCGGCCCGTCGCGGTGGGCGCGCAGAGCGGCATCACCAAGCGTCACGAACACTGCTACGTGCAGGTCGGCGGCAAGTTCTACCTGCTCGGCGGCCGCAACATCAACCCGGTGGACATCTTCGACCCGTCCACCGGGACCTGGACGAAGGGCGCGCGCAGTCCGGTCGAGATGCACCACTTCCAGGCGGTGGTGTTCGAGAACCGGATCTACGTCGTCGGCGCCATGACCGGGCAGTACCCGAAGGAGCCGCCGCTCCCGAACGTCTACATCTACGATCCCGCGGCCGACGCCTGGCAGGTCGGTCCGGAGATTCCCGCCGGCCGGCGCCGCGGCGGCGCCGGCGCGGTGCTGCACGACGGGGAGATCTACGTCGTGGCCGGCATCACCAACGGCCACTACGACGGCCACGTCGCGTGGGTGGACGCCTTCAACCCGCGCACCGGCCGCTGGCGCCAGCTGCCGGATGCGCCGCGGCCGCGCGACCATTTCCACGCCGGCCTCATCGGCGGGAAGATCTACGCCGCGGCCGGCCGACGCAGCTCGGCGGCCACCAATCAGACGTTCGATCTGACGGTGCGCGAGGTCGACGTGTTCGACCTCGCCACGTCCACGTGGTCCACGCTGCCGTCCACCGCCCACATCCCCACACCGCGTGCGGGTGCCGGCGCCGCCGTGCTGAACGGCCGGCTGATCGTGCTCGGCGGCGAGAGCGGCGTCCAGCCGTTGGCTCACGACCAGGTCGAGGAGCTCGATCCCGCCACCAACACCTGGCGGGCCCTGAAGCCACTGGCGATGGGCCGCCACGCCACGCAGGCCGTGCTGCACGATGGCCGGATCTACCTGGCGTCCGGTTCGCGCACGCGCGGCGCCACCGAGGTGGACACGCAGGAGATCTACACGCCGGCACCGCCGCGCTGACCGCCGCCGTCCGGGAGTACCATCCGTCCCCGGGACGTCCAGGGACGACGTCGTCCCGGACGGAGGAGGGGACATGCGGCCGGCTGACTTCTTCGACTTCATCCCGCTCGATCGCCCCCGCCTGCGCCTGACCACGGCCTGCGACTTCGCCATCGGCCTCGGCTGTGCCGCGGTGTTGGCCGCCTGGGCGGCGGGGCAGCCGCTGTTCTATTCCCCGGCGGCGCCGGTGATGTCGCCCTTCACGGCGCTGTCGCTGCTCCTCATGGTAGGGGTGCGGCAGGCCCGGCTGCACCTCGACACCTGGCCGATGGTGCTCAGCCTGGCGATGACCGGCCTGGTGCTGGGCGGCAACGTGTCGTCGATCGTCATGCTGGCGACGACACCGGCTGAACTGTGGGCCAGCTTCCCCGGCCTGGTGCTCACCTCGGTGATGACCTCGATCGGCCTGGTCGTCTTCTGCGCCTACGATCTGGTGGTCGTCCTGCGGCGCACGCCCGAGTCGGCGTTCATCGTCGACGACCTGCTCCTCCACCTCGCGCTCGTCCCTGGCGGCTTGAGCCTGCTCGGCTACCTGCTCGGCAATCCGACCTACCTGAGTGTCCACGCCGACCCACGCGTCGGCATCTCGCCGCTGGAGATGGTCTTCCTCGGCCTCTACGCCGTGGCCGCCGTCCTCTCCAACCCGCAGCTGTTCCTGTGGCGATTCCTGGCCCGCGGCTGGACCAACCGTCTGGTCTTCGTCGGGCTGTTCGCCAACCAGTTCGCCGCGCCGATCGCCGTGGCCCTGGCGTTGGCGACGCCGGGCGAGCGCGGTCCGGGGGTCGAGCTGTTCGTGATGCTCGCCGGGGTGGTCGCCACGATGTCGTTCCTGCTGTTGCAGGCCCGACTGGCGGCGCGCGGATTCACCGGCGGCCAGGCGCGCGAAGCCTGACCGCGCGGCACCGCTCACGCGGCCGGAGCGAACCAGGCACGCAGCGCCGCGCCGGCGCGCTCGACCAGCATGAACCCGGCGACCGCGAGCAGCAGCGCCGCGAAGGCGTGCCGCAGGCGAGCCTGCGGCACGCGCGGGTGGAGCGCGACGCCCGCCGCGATGCCCGGGACGGCGCCCGCCGCGACGAGCGCCACGGCCGGCCAGTCCACGGCCACGCGCCCGACGACACCGGCGAACCCGGCCAGCGCGTTGACGGCGATGATCGCCAGCGACGAACCGACCGCATCGCGCATCGGCACGCCGAGCCCGACGAGCGCCGGCACGACGAGGAATCCGCCGCCGGCGCCGGCCAGACCGGTGAGCCCGCCGACAGCCACCGCCGACCCGACGAGCGCCCGCACGCCGAGCGGTGCGCTGCCCTCGACCGGTTCAGCCGCGCTGCGCCCTCGCAGCATCATGAGCGCCGCGCCGGCCATGGTCACGGCCAGCAGGGTGAGCTGCACCACGCCCGGGACGACGATCGAGAGCCGCGCGCCCGCGTAGGCGGCGACGAGGGCCACTCCGCCGAAGACGGCGCCGACGCGGACATCGACGCGGCCGGCGCGCCAATGGCTCAGTGCCCCGATGGCGCTCGTCACGCCGACGACCACGAGGCTCATGGCGATTGCCGCCTTCGGTTCGGCGTGCAGCAGGTAGACGAAGATCGGCACGGTGAGAGTGGCACCGCCCCCGCCCAGCAGGCCGAGGGCGAGCCCCATCACCGTGCCGAAGACCACCGTCATCGCCGGCCGCGTTCGGCCACGCCCTCAGCCGCGGCGGCCGGGCCGCTGTCGCGATAGCTGGCGAAGAGATCGTTCACCTGCACCGCCCGCACCCCGTGGCGCTCGAGCAGCGCGACGACCGCCGCCGACCGGGCGCCGCTGTTGCAGTGCACCAGCAGCGGCTTGTCGGCCGGCAGGGTGCCGAGATGGAGCGGCACGCGAGTGTGGGGGACGTTGATCGCCCCGGGCACGTGGCCGGCGTCGAATTCCGCGCCGCCACGCACGTCGAGCACGCGGGCCTCACCGGCGAGCCGCCGCGTTTCGAGCGTCGCCATGTCGATGGTCTCGGTGACCGCCAGCTGCCCGCCACCGGCGCCGTATGCCGCCAGGACGTCCGGTGTGACGACGCTCACGACCTCGTCGAGGCCGACGCGTATCAACGCCCGCACGGCCTCCTCGATGCGCTCCTCCTCCGCGACCAGCGCGATCGGCGAGCCTTCCTCGACGTACGACCCGGCGATGGCGCAGAACTGGTAGTCGAGTTCGGCGAGGAGCGCGCCGGGCAGGTGGCCGCGGAAATACGCGGCGCGCGTTCGGGTATCGAGCACCACCAGGTCGCGCCGGTCGGCCAGGGCGGCGACGCCGGCGACGTCGAGGCGAGCCGGCGCCGGCAGCGCCGGCAGCAACGGCGGGCCGATCCGGTTGTCGCGTTTCATGCGGGCGAAGTACAGCGGCGGCTCGGGCTGGCCGGCGAGGATGAAGTCCACGAACGTCTGCTCGTCGGTGGCGGCCCGGATCGAGCGGTTGGTGCGCAGCTCGTAGCCGACCGTCGAGATTGGCACGTCGCCGAGCGACTTGCCGCAGGCGCTGCCGGCGCCGTGCGCCGGCCACACCTGAAGGAACTCGGGCAGCGGCCGGAACGCGTGCTGAATCGAGGCGTACTGCGCCTTGGCCGATGGCACCATCACGCCCGCCACGCCGGCGGCGCGTTCCAGCAGGTCGGGACGGCCGACATCGCCGACGAACACGAAGTCGCCACTGGCCAGCGCCACGAAGTCCGCAGCGCCACCGCCGGCGTCGCGGACGAGGTAGCTCAGGTGCTCGGGCGTGTGCCCGGGCGTGTGCACGGCCTGGAACTCGATGAAGCCGACCGAGAAGCGATCGCCGTGGGTGAGCAGCCGGTGGGGGTAGGTGGACCCGCGCAGCCATTCGTATTGCCAGTCGGCGCCGCCCTCCGCGGAGGCGTAGACCAGCACGCCGCGTTCGGCCAGCTCGCGCAGCCCGGACAGGTAGTCTGCGTGGATGTGCGTGTCGACGGCGGCGACGAGGCGCAGCTTGTGGCGGGCCGCCTCTTCGAGGTAGCGGTCGACGTCACGTTCCGGGTCGATGACGATGGCCTCGCCCGAACGCGGGCAACCGACCAGGTAGGCGAACTGGGCGAGCGTGGTGTCGGCGAGTTGACGGACCAGCATGAGCACTCCTCCGGAAATCGAGTCCCAGCGGAGAGATGCGGGCGGCGGCGGAAAGGTGACAGCCGGGGGCCCCCGGAAGACCCACCGGCCGGCGCCGCGTTAGACTCGACGTGCCGGCCAGCCGCCGCCCCCCCATGGATGAGTTCCTGGACGCGTTCCGCACCGCCCCGCTCTGGGCGCAGATTCTGGTGCCGATCATCGCCGTTGCCGCCCTGGCGTCGGCGATCGACAGGCCGCTGCGCCGCCGGCGGGCGCGAGCGGCGTTCGCCAGGCTCGCCGGGCAGCTCGGCGCCACGGTGACGTCAGTCGACTGGGTGACCGAGACGTTCCCCGTCGACGTGGCGGGACGCCGCTTCGAGGTGCGCCGCGACTGGGCGTCGCGTCACGCTGGTGCCAGCCAATCGTCATACCTCGGTCCGATCGGCCACCTCCTCATCACCTCCACCCCTCTGTCGGGCAGCCGTTGGGAGGTGCACCAGGTCGACATCGCACGGCTCTCGACCGCGGCCCGCCGGTCCGCTGATCCGGTGAGCGGCGACGCCGCGTTCGACGGCCGCTTCCGGGTGCGGCAGGACGGCGTGCCGGTCCGCGACGGCTGGCTCGATGGCCCGACGTGCGCGGCGGTCACCGCGTTGTTCGACACGCCGGGCGTGACCGGTCCCGTGTGGGTGCAGGGCCAACAGGTGAAGCTGCTGCGGCCAGAGCCGTGGGCCGACCTCGACGGCGCCGGGCTGCGGCGCATCCTGGAGGCGCAGGCCGCGTTGGCGGCCGCCCTCGAGCGGACGGCCGGCTGGCGGGGCCCGCTGGCCTGAGCCCGGACGCGCCGGCGCGCCGGCTCAGACCGCCTGCAGCAGCGCCTTGATGTATCCGTAGCCGAAGGCGAACGCCTGATCGCCCTGCGGGTCGTCGGCGTGGCGCGGCATGTGGTCGGGCATCACCATGTGCTGGTAGCCGACCTGCTTCAAGGTGCGCATCACCGCCGCCATGTCCATGTCGCCCTCGTCCGGGAACGTCTCCTGGAAGTCGTCGCGGCGGCCGCGGATGTTGCGGAAGTGAATGTTGAAGATCTTCTGCCGGTCGCCGAAGTAGCGGATCACGTCGTGGATCTCGCGGTTCGGGTCCTGCAGCATCTCGGCGGTGCTGCCGAGGCACAGGTTGAGGCCGTGGTAGGGGCTGGGCGCGATGTCCACGAAGCGCTTCATGCCCTCCACGGTCCCGAGCACGCGCACCACGCCGCGGAAGCCGCGCGGCGGCACGCCCGGGTCGTGCGGATGGCAGGCAAGCCGTACCTTGTGCTCGGTGGCCACCGGCACGACGCGCTCGAGGAACCAGGTGATGCGCTCCCACGCCGTGTCGGCCGAGACCACGCCGGCGGCGGTGAGCGGCGGGTCCTCCTTGGCCTCGGCGAGCTTCCACGTGCTGCGGCGCGTGCCGCCGCGGCCCGGCGTGTCGGCGGTACGCAGCACGCCGATCAGGTTCATGTTGTATTTCACCGCCGGGATGCCGGCGCGGGCGCAGTTGCGGATGATCGTCTGCACGAACTCGACTTCGCGCTGCCGCTCGGGGTCCTTGCCGAGCATGATGGCCTTGCCGAGGCCCGGCACGAGCCGCGGGTTCATGTCGTGCTGCGGCGTCATGGTGTCGATCGACGCCGACGACAGCATGGGGAACTCGACCATGTCGAGCGACACGCCCTGCGCCGCGCACCGCTCGCGCAGCGCCGACAGCGAATCCACCGTCCAA
The DNA here is from genome assembly GCA_964442845.1 of uncultured Bifidobacteriaceae bacterium. Taxonomy (GTDB): domain Bacteria; phylum Acidobacteriota; class Vicinamibacteria; order Vicinamibacterales; family UBA2999; genus CAWAYR01. The sequence goes on from CAYUAX010000001.1 coordinate 41,954, forward strand.
CTGGCCGGATCGGCGCGATCCTCGGGATACCCGCAGATGTGATCGACGCCGTGGCGCTTGAAGTGCTGCAGGCGCTGCAGGGTGGTCGGCGCCCGCTGGCAGCCGAGCACCGGGCCGGCGGTCCGGATGGCCGGCCCGGCCGCCTGTCCGTGGACCGTACCGGCAGGCAACGCCGCACCGAGGCCCGCAGCCCCCGCAATCGTGACGAACTGGCGTCGCTTCATTTGCGCCTCCGCCCGAGGAGTGTATCGCGCGGGCCGCGTGATAGGTTCACCGCATGGCCCTGGCGCTGAGCGTGGCGGTGTACGTGGGGCTGCCCGTGGCCGTGGCATGGCGGTGCTGGCACGGCGGCCGTCGGATCCTCGCGGCGGCGTTTCTGATCGCGGCCCTCGCCGTTCCGCTGCTGGTCGGTTGGGTGGCCCTTCAGTCACTCAACACGCGGCTGCCGCCCGCACGCTCGTCGGGCGAGGCCCTCGACGCGGTCGTCACCGCGGCGCAGATCGGCCTCGGCACGTGGTTGGCGCTCTGCGTCGCCGCCTGGTTCGTCGGCTCTCGCCCCGGCGCCGCGCCCGATCCGCCTAGGGCTCGATGACGCGGACCATGCCGTCGGCTTTGTTCAGCAGGAAGATCCGGCCGGAGGCGTCGGCGTCGAAGCGCAGGTCGGCGCGCGTGGCGGCCGGCTTGCCCTGGGCGGCGTTCTTCTCCTGAAGGATCGCCAGGAACGGACGCGGCGCCGCGCCGGCGGCCGTCCGGAACAGCACGCGGCGAATCGGGTCCTGGCCCCCATTGGGGAGGGCATCGGCGCTGACGTGGAACAGCTCGCCGCTGGGCATGTCGCCGAACAGCAGCCGGCCGGTGAGCTGTGGCACGGCGCTGCTGCGATAGACGATGACGCCCACCGAGGCCGAGGAGCCGCCCGAGAGCAGCACCGGATCCTGCTGGTCCCACTCGACGACCGGATAGGTCATGCGGCGATCGGCGCGGCGCTTCGGTGAGCACCGCCTGCCGGCTGACGAACTTGTAGCTGCCTTCCCAGATGTTCCACCCGAGGTTCGCGCCGGCGCTGACCGGCGACACCTCCTCGACGATGTTCTGGCCGATGTCGGAGAGGTACATGGCGCCGTCCTTGGCGTCCCACGCGAAGCGCTGCGCGTTGCGGATGCCGTAGGCGAAGATCTCCGGCAGCACATCCGGCCGCTTCAGAAACGGATTCGCGGCCGGGATGCCGTACTTGCCGCCGCGCCCGTTCTTGCCGAGCGGGTCGATGCGGAACACCTAGCCGAACGCCGAGCCGAGGTTCTGCGCCAGGTTCAGCGGGTCGCCGCCGCTGCCGCCGTCGGCAATGCCCATGTAGAGCAGGCCGAAGTCGGCGGTGCCGGGGCGGGCCAGCGGGTTGAAGCTGATGGCGCCGCCGTTGTGGTTGGCGAACGGCTGGCGCAGCCGGATCAGCTCGCGCGGCGCGCCGCCGTCGTAGCTGGCGGCGCCGGGCGTCTTCGCGGTCCACTCGAGCAGCACGGTGTCGTGCGTGGTGGCGGAGTTCGACGTGGTGAAGTCGGCCGGCGGCGTCTGGTTGGCCGTGTCCGTGTAGGTGTAGAGCTTGCCGAAGCCCGGCGTGCCGGCCTGCGCGAACTGCGGGTGCAGGACGAAGCTTTGCAGTCCGCGCTCGCGGCCCTGCGACTGCACGGCCACTGCCCACTTCGCCTCGCGCAGATCGAGGTAGGGCGTCACCGTCCGGCCGTCCGCGCTCAGCGTGTAGATCGGGCCGCGCATGTCGCTGACGAACAGCCGCTTCGACACCGGCTCCTCGACCAGCGTCATCATGCGCGCGGCGACGCCGTCGATGTCGGGCAGCGTCGCGAACTCGCGCAGCGTGACGGCGATGACATCGGCATCGCGGGCGATCGGCTGCGGGAACGGATTGGCGGTCTGTCCCGGGGGGAGCGGCGCGGACGGCGCCGGCTGCTGTGCTGCCGCGGGGGAGGCGCTCAGCAGGGCGAGCGTGGCAACGGAGGTGGCGAAGATTCGCGAGGGCATGCGATCTCCAGGATGGCGCCGCGGGTGGCGACGGCGAATCCCATCGTCCAAGACCTGTCCCCGTCTCGTCGACTCGCGGCGACACCAGCCCGGTCGCGGCTCTGCAGTAGGATGTCGCCCATGAATCGACGCACCGTCCTTGGTGGGCAGGCGCGATTGGCCGGTGCTCGCCGTCACCTCGGCATCGTCATCATCCTGCTCGGCGGAATGCTCGGTGTGCACGCGATCGAGAGCCGGGCGCAGTCGGTGCCTTTTTCTCTGGACGAGACGAGCGTCGAGGCGTTGCAGCGCGCACTCGCCGCACGCCAGGTCACCTGCCGAGCCGTTGTCGAGCACTACTTGGCGCGTATCGAGGCGTACGACAAGCGTGGCCCGGCATTGAACGCCATCGTCACCGTACACCCCCGGGCCAGAACCGAGGCCGATCGACTCGACGCGCAGCTCGTCGCGACCGGCCTCGCCGGCCCGCTGCACTGCGTGCCGGTGCTGGTGAAGGACGCCTTCGATACTGCCGAGATGCCCACTACGTACGGTTCGGCTGCGTTCAGGACATTCGTTCCGACCGACGATGCCACCGTCGTAGCCAGACTGCGTCGTGCCGGCGCCATCGTTCTCGCCAAGGCGACGCTGGGCGAGTTCGCATCGGGCTACGCCGGATCGGTGTCGGGACCGATTCGCAACCCTTACGACGTGCGGCGGCATCCCAGCGGTTCGTCCGGCGGCACGGGCGCCGGCATGGCTGCCGACTTCGCCGCGGTTGGCATCGGCGGCGACACCGGGGGGTCGGTACGCGGACCTGCGGCCGCCGGCAGCCTCGTCGGCCTGCGTCCCACGACAGCGCTCGTCAGCCGACACGGCTCCGTGCCCTTCAAGCCCAGCTTCGACGCCGTGGGACCAATTACGCGCAGCGTGAAGGACGCCGCGCTGATCATGGACGTGATCGCCGGATACGATCCCGCGGACGCGCTGACGGCCTATGCCGTCGGTCGAATGCCCTCCTCGTTCGCGACATCTTTCTCCGACCACGCGCTGGCGGGCGCGCGCGTCGGCGTCGTTCGTCAGCCGATGCAGCGAGAGACGAATGCCGAGCTTTCCGAGTACCGCCAGAGCCGCGCGGTGTTCGAACGCGGAGTCGAGGCACTGCGGCGGCTCGGGGCGAGCATGGTGGAAGTCGCACTGCCGGACGTGGCCGCCCGCACCCGGTCTGCGTATGAAGAGAATCTGTTCGAGACCGAAGCCGCCGTGGGGGAGTTCCTGTCACGGCACACGAACGCGCCGATCAAGACCTTGAAGGCACTGGTCATCACGCCTGGCGCACTGCTGCCGTGGCGTGCCAAGGCGCTGCTGAACACGGTCGGTCGCTCGACGGACGAACCGGCCTATGGGCGTGTCCTGCGCAGCATCGAAGACACGCGCCGCGCGGTGTTGTCGCTGATGGCCGACCGAGAGCTCGACGCGTTCGTCTACCCGAGCGCCGACCACTATCCGGGACTCATCGCGGCGGACATCACGACGAATCCGGACGTCGTGGGTGACACGCGGCTCGGCAGCAACCGGACCCTGGCGTCGGTGATCGGCTTCCCGGCCGTGACGGTGCCGGCGGGTTTCACCGGCGATGACCTGCCGGTCGGCCTCGAGTTCATGGGCCGCGCGTTCGACGACGCGAGGATCTTGAGTTTCGCGTTCGCCTACGAGCGGGCCACGCGACACCGTCGGCCTCCGTCCACGACGCCGCCGCTGGCCGGCCGCTGACGTCGACCGCGAGGCGGGTCAGAACACCGCGATCGGGTTGACCGGGCTGCCCGTGCCGCGCGGCACCTTGAGCGGCAGAACCACGACCATGAACTCGTAACGGCGCTCCTCGGCACAGGCCTGGGCCAGCGGCTCGAGCAGCGCGTTGTCGATCAGTGGGACGCCGTAGCTGTAGAGCACACCGTGCACCGGCCAGGGATGGTTCTCGGCATCGGGCCGCGCATCGAGCATGTCCCAGCCCATGACGGCGACGTCCCAATCGCGGATGAACTTCGCGCACGATACGTGCAATCCAGGCCGCGCCTCGGTGGGGCCGCCATAGCTGGCGCCGGTTCGTGCGAACGCTTCGCGGCCACAGTGCACGAACAGAGCGTCGCCGGATCCGACGTTCACTCCCTGCGCTCTGGCCATCGCGTCGAGCTCCTCGCCGCGGACCGGGGCGCCGGGTTCGACGTGGGTCTGCCGGCGGAAGCGCGGCACGTCGAGCAGCACCCCACGGGTCACGATGCCGTCGCCGAACGCGGCGACGTCGCCGAAGCGGGCGCCGGCCGGCCCGGTTTCGACGGCCGGATCGCGGCCGTTCCACATGCCGTGCCGATCCCACATGTGGCACAGGGCGTCGAAGTGCGTGGTCGACACGCCGTGGTATTCGAAGCCCATGTAATCCACGAACGAGTGTCCGGTGCCGCGCTCGTTCACCCTGAAGTAGTGCTGCGCCGGGATGAACGGATGGGCGAGCGACACGGTGCGTCCCGACCTCACCAGGGCCGCGGCGGCGGCCCGCTTGGCCGGCGTGATGAGGTTGACAGCACCCTTCTGGTCGTCCGCGCCCCAGCGTCCCCAGTTGCGTCGGTACTCGAAGGCATTCGCGGTCTGTGCGGCGGCAGACCGCGCGGTGCGGATCGTGGCGGCGCCGCCGAAGGCGGCCGCATGGAGCAGGAACTGGCGGCGGGACGCAGACATGTCTTCTCCTGGTCTCGGAGGCGGCGCTACTCCGGCGTGAGCAGTGTCTGCCAGTTCAGGACGACCGTGATCGGTTGGGGAACCGAAGAGGTCGGGACCAGCATCACGAATCGCTGGCCATCAGGAGCCGGGTCGAACAGGGTGGCGCCCGGCGTGCCGAAGGACGGATCGACCGGGGCGGTGAACAGCCGCGCTCGACCGTTGACCGTCAACGTGTCGCCGGTGCCGACTGCCACCGCCATCAAGCCGCCATCGGGGGCCAGGTAGAACAGCTCCCGGCCGTCTCGACGCCATGACGGCCGTTGGCCGCCGTCCAGCGAGATCTGCAGCTTGTCCCGGCCCTCGGGGAACGATCTGACGTAGATGTTCAGCACGCCGTCTTCGTTCGAGTGATAGGCGACCCAGCGTCCGTCCGGGGACAGGCGCGCCCCGGCGTCGTAGAACTCCGTGCCGACCAGCGCCCGGCCACTGCCGCGCTCGGCGAGTGGGCGGACGTAGATGTCGAAGTTGCCGTCGGCGTCCGTGTGGACATAGGACAGGAGCGTGCCGTCCGGTGAGAGCTGGGGGTTGGCCGGCGTCGCGCCCGCCGGCGTGAGGATCAGCTCCGCGGCCGCCCCTTCCGTCAGCGGCACCCGATAGATGCCGCGCGCGCCGGTGTGCTCCTGCCCGACACCGAGGATCGACAGGCCGTCGGGCGCCCAGTTCGGCTGCTGGAACGACAGCTGCGGCGCCAGCCGGGAGACCGTGTCGCGGCGCAGATCGACGGCGAGCAGCTCGAATCGGCCCTGATCGGAAAACCGCGCCAGCGACAACGACCGCGCATCCGGTGACAGGCGGATGTCGCGCAGTTGCCCGCTGACCGACGCCGCCGGCCCCAGGATCTCGCCGGTGCGTCCGACCCACGTCGGCCGCGTCTGGACACCGGAACGGCTCGTGAAGGCCAGCACATTGGCGCCCGCAGAGAACGGGCGCGCCGACTGCGTCACCAGCCTTGACGCTTCCCCGGCGATCTCCACCGCGTCACCCAGCACCGCCGTGCCGTCTGGAGCCAGCCGCTGCGCCATCAGGCGACCGTTGCTCAGGTACGCCACCACATGCCGTAGCGGTCCGTCAGGCGACGGCACGGTCAGCAGGGTCGCGGGCATGGTGATCGTCTCACTCAACCGCGTGGCGGTGCCGTCAGGCGCCATCGAGAAGAGTCCGGCCTGCGACGTGGCCAGCACGCGGCCGTCGGCGAGCACACCGGCCAGCGACTGGTTCGTCTCGCGCAAGGCGTCGAAGGTCGTGACGCTGCGCACGGCTCCGCCGGCCGCCGGCACCGCCACGACGGGTCCTGTGCTGCGCGGAAACAGGATATTCGGCCCGACCCACTGGCCAGGGCCCCCGGGGTTGGGCGCCGATGCGACGTCGGTGAGCGCGCCGGACGAGAGATCGACGACACGCAACCTGGTGCCGCCGAAGAAGGCCAGTTTGGTGCCGTCCGGAGACCAGAACGGGTACTGCGCGCCAGACGTGCCACGCACCACTTGGACCGCGGTGCTGTTCAGGGGGCGCAGATAGATCTCGCGCCGGCCCGACTCGAGGTCCACCGCTACCAGGGCCAGTCGCTGTCCGTCCGGCGATACCGCTGGCGGTTGCTCGGGTACGAGCGTCAGGCCCGGTGGCACGGTGAGCTGGAACCGCGTCACCGCCTGTCGTGGCTGTGGCGGCGTCGGGAGGCGACCGCCACGCACCCCAAGCACGGCCGCGGCGGCCGCGAACGCCACGCACAGAGCCCACGGCAGCCAGGCGCGCCGCGGCGGCGCGACTGACGCTCGCGGCGCCGCGCCAACCGTCACAGTGGCGAGCTGACGCCTGAGGTCCGCGGCCGACTGCCAGCGCTCGTCACGATCCTTGACGAGGCACGCCGACACCAGCTGGTCGAGCATCAGCGGCGACAAGGGCTGCCGTCGTGTCAACGGCTCCGGTGTGTCCTTCAGTATCGCGCCGATCACACTGGCCGGCGTATCGCCGGGAAACGCTCGGGCCCCCGTGACCATCTCGTACAGTACCGCGCCCAGGGCCCAGATGTCGCTGCGGGCGTCAGCCTCGCGGCCCTCCACCTGTTCCGGGGCCATGTACTGCACCGTGCCGAGAACCGTGCCCTGCGCGGTGTCGATCGTCGTGGCGCGCCCCCCGTGCGCCCCTGACAGCGTCACCGGCGCGGCGGCGGGTCGGAGTTTGGCCAGGCCGAAGTCGAGCAGCTTGGCGCCAGCCTTCGTCAGCATCACGTTGGCTGGCTTCAGGTCGCGATGCACGATGCCACTGCGGTGCGCCAAGTCCAGAGCGCCGGCGATCTCGCCGGCGATGCGTATGGCCTGATCGAGCGGGAGCGGGCCACGCTCGAGCCTCGCCGCGAGCGTTTCCCCGTCGAGCAGTTCCATGACCAGATAGGCCAGGCCTGCGTACTCCCCGACGTCGTGCAGCGTGCAGATGTGCGGGTGGGACAGCGCGGCGATGGCGCGGGCTTCACGTTCGAAGCGCGTGTGCGCCGCAGCATCGGCGGCCAGCTCGGGCGCCAGCACCTTGAGGGCCACGCTGCGATCCAGCCTCGTGTCCCTGGCCCGATACACTTCGCCCATGCCGCCCGCGCCGAGCGGCGATTGGATCTCGTAGGGACCGACGCGGGCACCAGGCGCGAGCGACGAGGCCGTCAAGAGTCGAGAGGATTATAGTCGCGCCACGACCCTGACCGGTCCCGCCCGCGGCGCTGCCCGGCGCAGTAGGATGTCGTCCTTGAACCGACGCACGTTCCTCGAGGCCGCCGCCGCCGGTGTCGGCACGCTGGCGCTGCCGGCCACGCGCGCGCACGCCGCCGCTGCACCCCAGCCGGCCCGGTCCACCGGCGTCGGCGCGAACGCCGACGTGGTCGTGGTCGGCGCCGGGGCGTTCGGTGGTTGGACGGCCCTTTACCTGCGCGAGATGGGCTTGAACGTCACGTTGATCGACGCCTACGGCGCCGGCAACGCGCGGGCCAGCTCCGGCGGCGAGACGCGGCAGATTCGTGCCGGCTACGCCGATCAGGAGTACTACACCCGCTGGGTCGTCGAGGCCTTCGCGCGCTGGAAGACGCGGCAGGCGGAGTGGGGACGCAGCCTGTTCTTCGAGACCGGGCAGATTGCCCTGGCCACGGAGTGGACCAAGAGCCTCAAGGATCAGCAGGCCGTTCTCGATCGCGTCGGCGTCGAGACGCACGTCCTGAACCGGGAAGACGTGGTGAAGCGCTTTCCGCAGATCAACACCGAAGGCATCCAGTTCGGCATCTACACTCCAGGCACCGGCGTCCTCAAGGCGCGTGAAGGCTGCCAGGCGGTGGCCGACGCCTTCCAGAAGGCCGGCGGACGATTCACGATCGCGCGCGCGTCGCTCGGCCGACAGGCCGGCGGCAAACTGCAGGACGTGGCGCTGTCCAACGGGCAGACCGTGTCGGCCCCGTCGTTCGTCTTCGCGGTGGGCCCGTGGCTGCCCAAGGTATTTCCCGACGTGATGGCCGGCAAGATGCGCTCGCCGCGCATGCTGGAGCTGTTCTTCGGCACGCCGCCGGGCGACGAGCGGTTCACGTATCCGAACTTCCCGAACTGGGCGGTGGGCGGCGCCTACGGCTTCCCGAGCATCGAAGGCCGCGGCTTCAAGGTGGCCATCGAGGGCACGCAGCTCGTCGATCCGGACACCCAGCAACGGGTGCTGACCGCCGAGGAAGTGGCCAAGGGCCGCGAGTTCGTCGCGCGGTGGTTCCCGCTGCTGAAGGAGCAGCCGCTCGTCGAGAGCAAGGTCTGCCAGTACGAGATGAGCGTCGACTCGAACTTCATCGTGCAGCGCCACCCGGCGCTGGAGAATGTGTGGCTGGTTGGCGGCGGATCAGGCCACGGCTACAAGCACGGCATCGTCCTCGGCGAGCACGTGGCCAACCGCGTGACGGGCAAGCCGACGGATCCGACGCTGGAGCCAATCTTCACGCTGAAGGCGCAGACGTTCACCTGAGGAGCGGCGAGCGCCGACTCGAGAGCCGCAGGCCAAGGCTGCGTGGAGAAGAGCGGTGGCCCTATTCGCCGCCGCGTCCGTGGGTGACACCGTGGCTACATGAGGCTACATTCAGACCCGATGAAGACCGTCGGGGTCCGTGAACTCAAGAACCGACTGAGCGAGTACATCCGGCAGGCCAAGTCCGGCGAGAGCGTGCTGGTGACCGATCGCGGTCAGGTCGTCGCCGAGCTCGCGCCGCCCGGGCATGGCGCCACGGACGCGTCGGTGCCGGCCGGGCTGCTCGCACTCGCCAGGCGCGACCTGCTGGTGATTGGCGCCCCGGCCGGAAAGGACCTGTATCGCCCGCTGCCGCGCGCGCGCCGCCCGAAAATGACTGCCGCCGAGTTGCTGCAGGCTGAACGCGGCGACCGATGAGCGTCTACGCGGAGTCGAGCGCCGTGCTCGCGTGGCTGCTGGACGACGCGGCCGGTACGTTCGTCCGACAGACGCTGTCGGCGACCGACATCGTGCTTGCGTCGGATCTCACGCTCATCGAATGCGACCGGGTCCTCCATCGAGCAGCAGCGCTCGGCGAGCTCAGCGAAGCAGAGGTCGCCGACCGGCGCGCCCATCTGGCCACAGCCGCCGCGCACTGGCACGTGTGCTGCGCCTCGCACCCGAGATCGTGGACCGGGCGCGGCGCCCGTTCCCGGGTGACCCGATCCGGACCCTCGATGCCATTCACGTGGCCTCGGTTCTCGTCGCACGCTCGGCGCTCGCCGGACTCGAACTCCTCAGCCTCGATGCCCGCATACGGGACGTCGGGAAGAAGCTCGGCCTGACGCTGCTGCCGAAGGACTTGCGGCCGGCGTAGGCGAGGGCCGGCTGCCTGTAAACTGCCCACGTCGTGAAACGCCGAGAAACGACAGGGCTGTCGCGTCGCGACCTGCTATCGACGACGCTCGCGCTGGCCGGGGTGAGACTTGTCTACGCACAGGCGCCCTCGCCAACCCTGCCCTTCATCGCGCTCGACCACTTCGCGTTGAAGGTCGCCGACCCGAGACGCTCTCTCCAGTTCTACATGAGCCTCTTCGGCTCGGACGCCTCGCGCGACGCGAACCGACAGGCAAATCCAGGGTCTGCCGCTGGCGAGTTGTTCTTCCTTCGCCTCGGCGACGGCCATCTCTCCCTGTCGCCGCTCTCGCCGAACGAGCGCCCCGGAGTCGACCACTTCTGCTTGTCAGTCGCCGACTTCAGCAAGGACGCCGCCAAGTCCAAGCTCACGGCGTTCGAGCAGCCATGGCCCGAGTGGCCGTCGAACAACGTATCTCTGACTCGGGACACTAGGCTCCAGTCGCGAGGAGAGCAGCGGCGAGACGGAACGCCGGGCTTCAGTGGCTGACGCGGACCGCGCAGCCGTCCCCATGCTCTCCGGCGGCGTCGGCTGCTCGACAGCCTTGCGCTGCCGGGGCAGGATGCCCTACTCTGGTAGGACAATGCCAGCCAAACGCGCGGGGAAGACCGTAAAGGTGAGCGTGTCGCTCGACGCCGCTGACGTCGCCGTGCTCAAGCGGCAGGCGAAGGCGTCGTACGGGGGGAACCTGTCGGCCGCGTTCAGTGAGGCGGCGCGGTGGATGCGTCAACGGGAGGCACGGCGTCGACTCGTCACCCTGCTCGGCGGCCCGATGATGACGCCCGAGCTTGACACGGCTATCGCCATCGAACAGGACGACCGGACGGACGCGCGGAAGCGGCGCCGGCGAAAGTCGGCCGCATGAACGGCCTGACATTTGACACGGGCGCGCTCATCGCACTTGAACGGCGACGACCTCGCATGCGGGCAGTGCTCGAGCGGGCACTCGCGCGCGACCAGCCGATCACGGTACCGGCGGACGTCGTCACCGAGTGGTGGCGCGGTCGAACCGACGTGCGCGACGCGATCGTCGCCGCCGTGGATGTGGAGCCGCTGACGGTCGACTTGGCGAAGACCGCCGGCGAGGCGCTCGCGGCGGTGCCAGGCGCCACGCTGGTGGACGCGGTCGTCATGGCCTCGGCTGCTGCCAGAGGCGACATCGTGTACTCGGCCGATGTCGACGACCTCGAGCGGCTCCGCAATCGGTTCCCCGGCGTTCGTGTGCTCGGTGTCTGAGCCCGGCAACGTGAGATGACAATCCGCGCCGGCACAACCCTTGGCCCGTACGAAATACTGGCGCCGCTCGGCGCTGGCGGCATGGGCGAGGTGTATCGCGCGCGCGACACCCGTCTTGGGCGGGACGTGGCGGTGAAAGTGCTGCCACGCGAAGTTGCGGATGATCCATAGCGTCGTGCCAGGTTCGAGCGCGAGGCGAAGGCCGTCGCGGCGCTGGACCATCCACACATCTGCCGGATCTTCGACGTCGGCGAAGCCAAAGGTGCGCACTACTTGGTGATGCCGCTGCTCGACGGACAGACGCTGGCGGCGAGACTCGAGCGGGGCCCGTTGCCGGCAAGCGGAGGCCCTCAAGATCGGCGGCGAGATCGCCGCCGCGCTCGACAAGGCGCGCCGCCAGGGAGTCGTGCATCGGGACCTCAAGCCCGCCAACGTAATGCTGACCAAGTCCGGCGTGAAGTTGCTGGACTTCGGCCTGGCCAAGCTGCGTTCGACGCAGGGCGCCGTTGCGCTCTTGAGCGTGTGCAGATGACGGTGGTCATTGCGCGTCTCTTGATACACGCGCCCTGGGTTGCCGGCCACGCGGCGTTCTGCAGCACCACGCGATAGCCGTCGGGGTCTTCGAACGTTCGCCCCTGCCGGTCCCAGTACTGGTTGAACGCCGCCACGGCCGCGTACCCCGCCGCCTCGAGGCGGTCGACTGCGCAGCGCCACTCATCTGGATCTGGCAGGTAGAACACCAGCATGTCCTGTCCAGGCGCGCGCCCCGCGTCGTGTCCCGCGCGGCGCGTGAATTCGAGGTGGTACGCCGCGCCGGGATGCCCAAGCATCACACCGTCGAACCCCGCGTGATCGCGAAACCCGTACAGTTGCTCGAAGCCGAGGCCCTCGCGATAGAACCTCGTCACCGCGCCGAGGTCGTTGGTGGGCCGCGCCACCCGCAGGTGGGCGGCGCTCAGCTGCGTGTATGTCGCCATGACGTCAACTCCCCGCGGCGTCGCCTAGCGTTCCGCCCGCAGCGGCATCGCGATCGGCCTGAACGGCGCCGCCGAGGCCCCCCGGAACTTCAGTGACGCGGCGACGAACGCAAACTCGTAGACCCTCGCAGCCGACAGTTGCTCGAGGTTGACCACCTCGATGATCGGCACCTCGCGCTGCGCTAGCAAGTACGTGTGGACCGGCACCCACGTGCGGCCGGGCTCAATCGGAAAGTGCTCCAGGCTGAGGTTGTCGCCACCAATCGCCATGCCGCGCCGGTCCTCGGCCAGCCACTTCGCGGCCGCGAACGAGAGACCCGGCTGGTTCAGCACATAGCCGTCCACGTCGGGCCAAGCCGTCATGCGGCCACCGCGGATGAGCACGACGTCGCCTGGCGCGAGCGCGACGCTTTGCGCCTTCAGTGCGTCCCTGAGGTCGTCGGCCGTGATGCGATAGCTGTCCGGCAGCGCGCGCACGCCCTTGAAGGCTGCGATGTCGATCAGGACGCCGCGCGCGATGATCGGGGGAATCGTCTCGGCGCCGGTCTTCTTCCAGCCGCGATCACCGAGGTGCTCGTCGGCCTTGAACCCGTTCCAGATCTCGCCGTGCAGGCCGAAATGGTTCAGGGCGTCGATGTGCGTGCCCGTGTGCGTGTACATCGATACCGCGTCGCCGGTGTAGGACACGGCCGCATTCTGGGCCGCGCCGACACCGGCCGGGTCGTCCAACGGCCAGAGAGTCAGGGATTGCCTTCGTCTGAGGCTTTCCTAGGGCTACCGTCAGGGCGTTGGAGTTTGATGAAGTAGTCGGCTGCCGCTTTTTGGTTTTGCCAGAATTTCAGGCTATCCGCAAACTCCGTCTGAAGCGACTCTGCGCCGACTGCGTCGGCGTTACCACTCTTGACCGCTTCGATGAGCTTGAGCGATTGAAGCGCCTGGCGTTCTCCCCACATCGCCATGTTCGCAAACTGGCTCAAGAGCTCGCCGTCTCCGCGCTGTGGATCGTCTTGGATCTCTTCCGCTAGCCAGACGAAGGCGGCCACTCCTGGAGCGCTGAACTGAACCAAGGCACCGTTCGCTGGGTTCAGGATGTAGCCGGTCTTCTTCTCAATCGTGACAGCGCCAGCTCGGGCCAAGAACTTGGCTCTGAGCGGTGCGATCGATGAGCCGCCAATGCGTTGCCCTTGGACGGTGACCTGATCCCATTCGGTCAGCGGTGGCCTTCCGTCGCGGAACGTGTATTCGATGCGAACACGGAAGTGCCGCGTCGGCTGCCAACCAACGCGGAAATCACGCTCCGCATCGACCATGAGCCCCGCGCACAGGGCCTCAACCAGAAAGACGAGGTGAGGAGCAAGTCCGATGACCTTGCTGATGGTGTAGCTGCCTCCAAGTTTTGGACCGTAGAATGACTGGATCTGCATCGACAGAGTGAAGGCCCAATCGAGTGGCGAGTCGCTGTCGCGCTGCCAGATCGCCAGTTCAGGTGCTTGGATGGTGCGTCGCCACTCCTCGAAGTGATCTCGGCCGATGTGGAAACCTTTCTGGTTCCGCGCATCGTGCAGATACTCGCGATAGATGCTCTTCCGACCTCGCGAAAACAGCTCTCGATAGCGCTCCAGCGGCTGCGGAAGCTCAAATCCCGCCTCGACCGCCTTCGTAACCAGTTCCCACAAGCGCTTCTGATCGAGGATGTCCGCTGCTTCTTTCAGGTATGACAGCAGCAAGAGGCTGACCTGGAGCGTGTCGCGAGCCTTGCCGACCCCTGCCGAGCGCGTCAGAGCGGCTAGAGCAGCCACAGAATTCAATGCGTTTGCGCAGGCTCCTAGCCTAAGAACATCGACCGTCTCGTTGGGGAAGCGTTCGAGGACATGAAAGGGAACGACGTACCTTCCTGCGGCCATTCGCTAACTCCTGGTGACTTCCCCTGCAGCCTTCAGCGCGAGCCCGCAAGGGATTCGACAGCTGCGCGCGCTGAAGGTTAGCCAACGGTTAGCCGTTGTGTGTTTCAAAACGAAAACGGCCCGGATATCCGGGCCGTTCTGATCATGGTGCGGAAGGGGGGACTCGAACCCCCACGGTATTGCTACCGCCAGCCCCTCAAGCTTGAGGACATCGTGGCCGATGACAACCGACCCCGGAAATACGGGGTCGGTTGTCACGCATCGTGGCTGCTGAGGGCCGTTCGGCCCCGCCCGTCACGACCTGGCTTGCAAATCCTTGCAAAGCGCATCAGCCGTTCAGAGCCGGTCTAGCGAAGTGCGAACCAGCGCAACCAGTGGGAGCGTCGTCCCACGGGGTACTGGCACGATCCACGCGCGACCTCGGTCAGCCAGGACGCTCGCCCCAATGCCGCAGTAGGATTCTGTCGCGAATGGATGCCCACGGACCTAAGCCCGTACGACGCGCTGTTCGCCGAGGCAAGACCTTCGACTCAGCCCATCAGGGACTACATGCGGCGTGAGCTGCCGTATCTTGGCAAGACGCCTGCCTCGCGATGACACCCCGACCTGCGAACATCCTCGTGTTCACGCGCGGCAGTTTCGACTACATGGCTTCTGTGCGTCGATTCTTTGCGGTTCGTCGGCAGTGACGCCAGCCGCTGCCCAGGACACCGAGCGCCCGCGGCGGGTCTGGTTCGTCGACGTGATGCGCCTGCTGGCCTCGCTACAGATGGTGAACGGTCATACCGTCGATGCGGTGATCCTGCCGGCGCTGAAGTTCGGCCCGATCTTCGATTACTACAACTGGGGACGGGGCTTGGTCTCGGTCGGTTTCCTCATGGTCTCCGGCATCGCCTTCTCCGTCAGCACGCTGGCGCGCTTCGAGCGCCATCGGGCCGATCCCCAAGCGATCCGCCGTCGCTTTCGCCGGGCCGCGGTCGTTGTCGCGGCCGGCTACTTCCTGGGCCTGCCCTGGGGCGCCTCGTCGCCCGACCCGGCGCAGGCGTCGCTCGCCTGGACCTACTTCTTCTCGGTCGGCATCCTGCACTGTATCGGCGTCGCGTTGCTCGTGCTCGAGGCGCTCACGCTGGCGGCGCGTTCGGCCGGACAGGTAGTGTGGGCCGCCGGCGTGCTGGCGGCGCTTGCGTTCGCGGTGGCGCCGCTGGCCGATGCCACGCTCGAGCCGCGACAGGCGCAGCTACTCCTGAACTGGATCTCGCACCAGGGCGGTTCGCCGTTTCCCCTGCTGCCGTGGGCCGGCAATGTCTTCGCCGGCGTCGTCGTCGGATCGTTGGCCTTGCCGCTGGGCGGTCAGACGCCGCATCGCCTGGTGTGGTCGAGGCTCGGCGTCCTCGCCGGTGGAACCTGGCTGCTCGCCGCAGTACTGCGGGCCGTGCCGTGGACCGCCGTGACAGCGGCCACCCATCCCTCAGCTCGGCCCGCGTTCGTGGTCGCCAATCTCTCCGCCGTGCTGGGCGCGACGCTGGGGCTGTCGGTGCTCGTCGCGCCGATACGCACGCTGCCGCGGGTGCTGCGCATCCTCGCCGCCGAGACGCTTGCCATCTACGTTTTCCACCTGGTCGTGCTGTTCGGGTTCGACTTGCGGCTGGCGCGGCGCATCGGCCCGATCCTCAGTCTGCCGCAGGCTCTGGCGGTGTCGGCCTTCATGATCACCCTGACGGGCACCTTCGCGGTGGCGTGGCACGGGATCAAGGCCGTCTGGCAGCGACCCGACACGGGCGCTGGGCCGCCGGCGTTCGGCAAGTCACGCGTGATACCGTGGCCGGGTCCCGCGCCGCCATGATCCGCCACCGACGGTCGATTGCGTTGCTGTGCCTGCTTCTGGCCCCGGCCGACCTGCACGGCGGTGATGAGGCGCTCCGCGTCGGGCGACTCACGTCTGCTGCGCTGGGCGAGGTCCGTGAGTATTCGGTGCGCCTGCCGCCAGGCTACGCCCGCAATCCACGCCGGCGCTTCCCCGTCGTCTACGTGCTCGACGGTCCGCCCCTCGACGGCTACACGGCCGAAGGTGCCACTCGGCTCGCCGATCAAGGTCTGGCCCCGGAGCTCATCGTGGTCGGTATTCCAAACATGCAGACGAGCGGACGGGCTCGTGACTTCCTGCCGCCGTGGCTCTCGTTCCGCCGACGTGACGGCAGTACGTTCCGTGGCGGAGCCGACCGGTTCCTGCGCTTCCTGCGCGACGAACTGGTGCCGCGCATCGAGCGCGACTACCGGACCGCGGCGCCGCGTTTGCTCGTCGGCCACTCGCTCGGCGCCATCTTCGTGTCCCACTCCCTGGTCGCGGCGCCCGAGCTCTTCGACGGCCGGTTCGCGCACAGCCCGGCCATCTGGCGCGATGAGGACGCCGTCGTCGCCGAGGTCGAACGCGCGCTCGCCTCCGGGCGGCCGCCGGGCGGCTTCTTCTATCTCAGTGTCGGTGCCAAGGAAGGCAGCGGCATGGGACGGAGTTTCGAGAAGCTGCGGGCGGTGCTGGCGCGGCGCGCTGCCGGGCCTCGCCTGCGTTGGCATGCGGAGGTCACGGCCGGCGCCGCACACGAGACCAACGTGCGGCTGGCGACGCCGTCGGCGCTCCGCGCATACTTTGCTGCGATGAAGTCGTGGCGCTGAGGGGGGCGCGAGCTCCGCTCCGGTTCGAGACGGGAGTGCTCTATCGCCCGGCCTGGAACTGCTCGACGAAGCGTCGATCGATCCATGCCTTGATAGCCGCTGGAAGTCTGCCCTCGAAGGACCACGACCGCCACTCGCCGATCGCGCGACCATCGCCAGTATTCAGTAGCTTCAAGAACGATTTCTGTGGCGTGTAGGGAAGCAGCGTGCGGCCTTCGAGCGTCCGCCGCAAGTTGGCCCACAATATCGGTCCCTGCCTGACGGCGTACACGCCCGCCTTGGGCACCCCCAGGCCGTCGATGGATCCCGAGTCGCCGACCGCGAATACCGGGCCACCTGCCTCGGCTCGCAGCGTAGAGTTCGTCAGCAGGAAACCGCGCTCGTCCACCGGCAGGCCGGTTGCCCTCAAGAAGGGTGGCGCCGTCGCCGCCGTCGCCCAGATCGCCACGTCCGTCGGCAACCACGTGCCGTTGTCGAGCGTCAGCGCACCTGCGGCCACGGTCGTCACTCGACAGTGCTCATGCACTACGATGCCTCGCCGTTCGAGCGCGCTAGCGGCGTGGGCGATGGTGCTCGGGGAGCTGTCGTCGAGCAGACGGGCACTGGTGACGAGCACGCATCGTGTGTCGAGCCGGGCGCGGGCTCGTGCGATGAAACGCGGCACGCAGAGAGCCAATTCCACGCCGGCCGCGCCGCCGCCCACGACCGCCAGCCGTTTAACGGACGCGTTCCCGCAGGACCATGTATCGTGACGGCCGCGGTGAGCCGCGCGATGAAGGTCTGTATCGGTTTGACCGGCACGAAGGCGGATGGTGCGTCGATGCGCACGCCGTCGAGTGAAGGCACCGACCCGACACCCACGGAGACGACGTCATACTGCTCGGGAACGGCTCCGTCGAGGAGGACTCGCTGGCCGCCGACGTCGAGGCCCGACGCCTCAGCCACGATCAAGCGGACGCCCGCCGACGCGCAGAGAACGGCGAGATCGATCTCCATCGCTACGCGCTCGAACTGGCCTGCGAGCATGCCGGGCAGCATCCCCGAGTAGGTGGCGAACCGATACGGAGACACGCACGTCAGCTGCGCGCCAGAAATCGGGGACCGTCGCCAACGTGAAAGGACGTAAGCGTGGGTATGGCCGGCCCCCACCAGCACGATCTGTTTCATCGGGGTGAGCGCGCGCAATGGCGATGACCGGGAAGGCCCCTCGGGGTCACACGTGCGCCTGCCGCCGGCACTGCCCGCCCCCGTGGCAGCCATACACGAAGCCCAGGACCACGCCGTACGCCACGTGCGAGGTCAAGCTTCCGAGGGCGGCTCCGAGCCCGAGACGATACGACACGAGTCCGGGACTCAGCGCTCCGTCGCCCGCAAGGGTTGCGGCGAGCACACCGAGAACGGGCACCGCGACGGCCTGTGCGAACAGCCACAGTGCGACACCGTAGGCCGCGCCGGACCATGCTGGCGAGATCGCGAGCCTGGGCTCGACCCGTGCCGTGTAGAGCCACGCGAACCCGAAACCCACTACGAGGTGGATGGCCAGGCCCGATGCGGCGACGCCCACTGGAGACTTCGTGAATATCCGTGCCACCCAGATGGGGAGGTCGACCTGCGGCAGCCCCAGGGCCGGCAACAAATACATGGTGGTCGTGATCGCGAGCGTGGCGAGGAAGCCGGCCGACGCGGTCAGCGGGATGTCGGTGGCGAGGCCCAGGGGGCGGGAAAGCAGAACCGAGTCGATGCGCATGTGCGCCTCCGTATGGTGCTGTCGTCTCTGACCACGGCGGAAGCGTTACAGCGTTCGACGCAGCGGCTGGAGCGGCCGCAGCGGTGGTACGCAGAGTTGACCGGTCATTGCTGACAAGACATAGTCATCGTCCACTTCTCGGGCCACGAGGACTTGATGCCGACACTCCGCACACTCAACGCCGCTGATCTGTCTGAAGAGGAACGCGCCGTGCTGGAGCGGCTCGCGGCCAGGACCGGGCGAAGCCTCGAGCAACTGCTGACCCCCGGCATCTTCGGCGTCCAGACCCACTGGCCGGCGTGGCTCGAGGCCAACCTCGATCATTCGCTCGCCACCTACTACGGTCGCGGCGCACTGTCGCAACTCGCCAAAGAGGCGATGCACGTTGGCGTGTCGATGGTGAATCACTGCGAGTATTGACTGACGCTGCATGCAGCCGCCGTGTTGCGGCTGACGAACAGCGACCGCTCGGCGGCCGAGATCGCCGCGGTCGCCGAACACGTCGCCGGGCTCACGGCGGCGGCCGCGGGGCTCCGTGTCGACGGGCACTCGCCGCTGGTCTCGTTGCCCGACGGGCCAGACAGGCCGCAGGTGCAGGTAGTGTGGGACGAGATCCGACAGTGGGCTCGGGCGTCACTCGACAGGGACGACGTCCCGGTGTTCTGGCGGTTGCTCACCCACCAGCCGCGACTGCTCGAGGCCACCTGGCGCAAAGACCGCATCGTGATGGCCGACGGCAGCCTCGATGGTGTGGTGAAGACCTGCGTGGCGCTGGCGGTTGCGGCGTTTCGTCAGAGCGGCTACTGGATCGACTGCTACTCGCAGATGCTGCGACATCGCCATGGGTTCGACGACGAGGCACTCGTGGAGATCGCCGGAGCCGTGATGCACTACGCCTCGTTCAACACCATCGCGCACGGCATGCGGCTCGCGGCGCCGGTCGCCGAGCTGACGAGCGCCGATGTGGCGCCTGACGGACCTCTCGAGCACCTCGTGCCAGGCGTCCGCCGCCGCGTGTCGCCACGTGCCGCCGACGAGCGGTAAGCGGCGCGCTTCGCGGTGCGCGGCCACTACCGTCATTGACGCCCGCGCCTGCCTCGCTTACGGCTCACCGCGGGGCCGCGACCCGTCGGTGGAGCACTCGCGACGGCGCCGCTGTTCCTGCCGGGCCGCGCTGTAGCTGGCGACCAGAAACGGGACGAGGTAGTTCAGCGCCACGCGCCATGGGCTGACCGGCGACTGCGCCCACCACTGCGGGCCGTTGTTGACGGCGTTGAGCAACGTGCCGACGACGGCTGCGACGCGCAGCGCGGCTTTCACTGCGTGACCGCGGCTCGCCACCACCAACAGGCTGGCCGACGACGCCGAGTCGTCGTCACGCGCGGTCCGCATCAGGCGCCGCCAACGTGTGTTGCCGCGTCGGGGCGACGGCGGCCGGTGGTCCTCCCGTGTGGATGCATCTCTATGTGGTCTCGTCGACCGGGGTGGCGTTACGCACCGCTGTTCGTTCGTGCGGACGACCTTCCGGCGCGCCCGGGCCGCCCAACCGTCGCGTAACGAAAACGGAACTGCGCTGACTACGCGCTGTGCGTGTCGCCACGCGGGCAATTGTCCCACCCGGGCGGGCAGCGCATCGGTGTGTCGGTGGAGGCTACGAGCGCGGCTCCATCGACGGGTCTCACCCGTGCCGGGTGTTCCGGCACGGGCGACCAGCCGCTGCCCGTCTCGCGCCGACGGGCGTCGTGCGGCCGCGCCGCAACCCTGAGGAGGCTGGATATGACCGGTGTCTTCCGCGCGACCCTGGCGGCAGGGCTCGTGCTGTTGGGAACCCCCACATGGGCGCAGATGGACCAGGGCCGGCTGCAGGGGCTGGTCACGGACGCGCAGCAGGGCGTGCTGCCGGGCGTCACGGTGACGGCGCGCGCGCCGTCGCTCATCGGCACGCAGACGGCCGTCACCGAGGGCGATGGTCGCTATCGCTTTCCATCCCTGCCGCCAGGCCGTTACACTCTGACCTTCGAACTGGCGGGCTTCCAGACCGTCCTGCGCGAGGGCATCGGCCTGGCCCTCGGCCAGACGCTCAACGTCGATCTGTCGATGCAGGTCGCCACACTCCAGGAGACCGTGACCGTCTCTGGTGATGCCCCGATCGTCGATGTCTCCTCGACGAAGGTCGGCTCCGAGTTCAGCGCGGAAGCGCTCGCCGCCGTCCCGTCCGCCACCGACATCTGGGCGGCACTGTCGCAGTCCCCGGGCGTTCGCATGCTCGGATTCGACGTCGGTGGCAGCCACAAGAGCCAGCAGATCGGATACGAGAGCTTCGGGGTCCGCAACCAGAACCGCGTCGTCACCGACGGCGTCGATACCACCGAGGGTACCGGGGGCGCCGGGATCTACCAGGACTTCTTCGCCCACGAAGAGATCTCGGTCAGCGCCGCAGGCGGGGACGTCAGCATGATGACGCCGGGATCGGCGGTGTTCTCGTCGATCAAGAGCGGCGGCAACACCTACAAGTCGCTCAACAACGTCACCTGGGAGGACGAGAGTTTCGTCGGCGACAACCTCGACGACGACAACCGCCGGCGCGGCGACACCGGGCAGCCGAACCTGCAGTTCTGGGAGGTGCACACCGACATCGGCGGCCCGATCGTCCGTGACCGGGCGTGGTTCTACGGGGCCTACAACCACTTCAAGATCGACAAGGCGATTTCCGGCGTGTCCCGAGACTTCACCGACCTGGGCGAGTTCGACAACGCGACCGGCAAGGTCACGGCCAAGTTCGGCAGTCGCGACACGGTTGCTGCTTACTATCAGTGGGGACGCAAGTCGAAGCCGCTCCGCGGCCTGTCGAATACGATTGGC
The DNA here is from genome assembly GCA_964442845.1 of uncultured Bifidobacteriaceae bacterium. Lineage (GTDB taxonomy): Bacteria > Acidobacteriota > Vicinamibacteria > Vicinamibacterales > UBA2999 > CAWAYR01. The sequence continues at coordinate 63,014 of CAYUAX010000001.1, forward strand.
CCCGACTCGATCCTCGCGCAGGACAGCCGCTCGTGGATGTACAACGGCCAGCATCAGCGAGTCTGGACGAACCGAGCCTTCACGGACGTGAAAGTCGGCCTGTTCGGCTTCGGTTGGCCGATGGCTCCGCAGGTGCCCTTCGAGTCGAATCCCCCGCGCGAGGACACGGGTACCGGCGTCCAGACCGGAGCCGGCTGGCTGGCCGGGAACGCCGGCGGTCCGTTCACTTTCGATCGCAACAAACCGCAAGTCACAGCCACGTTGACCTACTTCCTTCCGAGCACGGCCGGATCCCACGACTTCAAGGCGGGCTTCGAGTGGCAGGACGACCAGTCGAAGTTCGCCAACAACGGCACGTCTGGGCCAATCCTGTACCGCGACCTGAACGGCGCAGTCGACCTCGTGCGCATCAGCGACGTCGGCACGGCGTCGTCGTTCGGCGCCGACTGGACGGGCGCCGATGACCGCAACGAGCGCTACACGGTCTTCCTCCAGGACAAATGGAGCTTGTCGAACCGCGTGACACTGACCATAGGCGTCAGATTCGATCGCCAGCGACCGCACTTCGAAGACTCGGTGCGCAACCCGGTCGTCTCGTCGGTGTTCGCGCCCGTGACCGTGACCGGGCGGACGTTGCTCACGTCCAACACCACGGTCCCCAGAATCGGCATCAGCGTGACGCCGGACGCCGCCGGGCGCTCGGTCGTCAAGGCGTTCTATGGCCGGTACTACTTCAACTTCGCGGACCGACTCGCCAACGTGAATCCTGGCGGCACGAACACCCGCGACTATCGCTTCAACGATCTCAACGGCAATCGGCTCTTCGATGGCCCGCAGGAGCTCGGCGCACTGGTGGCCTCGGCCGGGGGCAGCAGTACGACGCTGGATCCAGACCTCGACACCCCATATACCGACGAGGTCAGCGTGTCGTACGAGCGGCAGTTCTGGGGCGAGTCGTCGGTGCGTCTGGCCTACGTCAGGAAGATGACGCGCCGGGAGTTCGCGACGTTCAACGAGGCCCGCGAAGGGCAGTTCACGGTGGCGCGAACGGTGACGATCGCGGAGGCCGACTTCGTCAACGGCACGACCGGATCCCGCTCGCTCACTCTGTTCGACATCCCAGACGCGTTGCGTGGACAGGTACGCAACGTGGTGGCCAACATCCCGGAGAGTGTCGGCGGTGGCGACTACAACTACGACACCGTGCAGTTTGCGTTCAACAAGCGCTTCGGCAGCGGCCTCTTCGTGCAGAGCAGCTTCGACTACCAGTGGCGCGACGAGCTGCGGCAGAACGTGGCGTCGACGAGCCCGCTGAACTCGGATCCGCTCGGCATCGACTTCTTCCAGAACGTGTTTCCCGACGTATCGAACCGTCAGGAGAGCACCAACTGGCAGGGCCGCGTGCTCGGGCGATACGAGTTTCCCCTACAGGTCGGTCTCGCGGCGAACTTCAGGGCGCAGAGTGGGTGGCAGTATGCGCGCCTGCTGCGCGTGGCCTTGCCCAACGCCGGCACCCAGACGTTCTTCGCCGAGGACATCGACAACAATCGGTCGGACACGATCGCCCTGGTCGACCTCCGCGTCGACAAACGCATCCGCTTCGGCGGCCGCTACAGCGTCAGCCTGATGGCCGATCTGTTCAACGCGCTCAACAGCAACGCCGTGTCGAACTTCAACCTGTTGAACGGCACGCAGTTCAATCGCATCATCGCCTCGATCGACCCGAGGACGCTCATGCTCGGGGCGCGCTTCGAGTTCTGATCCGCCCGCTTCCTGTCGGGGGTGTCGTGCGACGCCCTGCGACCCTGCGCGCGGTCAAGACCGCGTGTCGTGTGCCCGGTTCCAGTCCTCCTCTGGAATCGGGCCACGTTTTCTCAATGGACGTCGCCTGGGGGCGATCCGCCACTGGGTCGAGGCTGACGATGTCGTCGGTACCCCGACGCTGCGCTACGCCCGTGGGGTCATCCCGACACAGGCGCCGACCGCCTGAGCGCACGCGCCCAGGCCCGCGTCCGGCGTGCCGAACGCGTGCGGCGGGTCGCCATGCGCATGACATCGTCCAGCGTATGAACCTCAGACCACGGCTCGAGGTCGACGACTGAGAGCCCGGCAGCCCTTGCCGCCCGCCGAGTTCGCGGGCACACGTCCGGAGCGCCCCAGGTGATGCCCGACAGCAGGGTGCCGTGCGACCCGGTGATGCCGAGGAGGTAGCAGCCGCCGTCGTCGCCGGAGCCGAGCACGATGCGCTGCGGGTCTTCGGTAAGGCTCGCGACGGCCTGGCGGATCCGCGAGGCCGGCAGGTCCGGAGTGCTGCCGCCGAGGAAGACGACGCCGCGTGCTCCCATGGCCAGGAATCCGCGGCACGCGCCGGTCAGAAGCCCGACCGCCGGGCCGTCGGCTCGTCCGACGATGGCGATCTGCGGGGGAACGAGTCGGCGGATCTCGGCGCGTGACTCCGGTGGATCGTAGACGACGACCGGTGCGACGTTGCTGATTCGGCGCAGGATGTCGAGACTGTCGACGAGCAGGGCCTCGCGAATGCTACGGCCCTGGTCGGTGGTAAGGCCCGAGCCGAGCACATCCCGCTGGGCGATCGCCGGAGCGCGCGTCACCATCGCGACCACGATCCGACCGGCGGCGGGCACCAGACGAACTGGCATCAGCGTGGCGGCGCGGTGTCGTTCAGCGACCAGTCGTAGTCGAGGTAGGCGAGGCGCGCGCCCGGCCGGCCGGCCGCGGTCTGCGCCTCCGCCGGGCCGTACGTAGTGACGACGGCGAGCAACGCCCGGACTCGGGCCGACCGTCCAGCGGGTCCCCGTGGCGCGAATCGGGCCTCGAAGTCCTCACCGAACCAGTCGAAGATCTTCGACAGGCGGATGGTGCCCCGATCGTGGACGAGCCCACGATTCCCGGACAGATAGCGAGTGGCCGCCGCTTCGAGCTGGGCTTCCAGCCTGGCCGCGGTGTACGGTTCCGACGCGAGGGGCGGGCAACTCACCGAGGCGCAGTTGATCGCGAAATGGACCCGCGGCTCCCGGAATTCGGGCCGGAGCACCTTGTGCTCGATGTCGTCGAGGGTCACCGAGCGCCCGGCCGCCGACCAGCGTCGGCCGTCGAACACGCCGTCGATCTGTCGGATGCTGGTCTTGGGATAGAGGCTTAGCCAGCTGCCGCGGATCGGATACGCATCGACAACCGAGCGCAGCGTGAACGCGTTGTAGGCGTTGATCCAGAACGCCAGGCGCTGCGCCCGAGACCACGCCAGCTCCTCGGCGGCCGTCACTCGCGCGAGCGATGCGACGACCGCATCGAGGTCGACCCGCTGAGCCTGCAGTTGGCGGTAGTTCACGCGGTCGCCGACGACATGTTCCGCCAGGACCGCATGGCAGTCGGAGTACGCATGGTCGAAGCGCGTCTGAGCGGCACCAGGGGCCATGAGGCCCACGAACCTGGCCGCGAAGGCGGCCCAGACACGAGCAGACATCCGAGTCCCGGGTGAGGGTCCACCCGTAGTCTCGAGACCCTGCCCGGCGTTACGCCTGACCCGAGGCGGTGCCCGGTGCCTGCCGTAATGCGGCGGCCGGTGGCAAGACTGTGCCACGTGACCGAAGTCGCATCAACGGTCGAGGCAGCAGCTCTCGATGTGTCGTGGCCGGAAGTGGTCCGTGCGTTCTGCGGCCACCGCGCCGACACCAGCTCCCGACTGAACGCGTACCTCGACCGCCATCCAGTAGACGTGGTCGCTCTCTGCCTCAAGGGGTTCGGGCAGCTATTCCTGGGCCGCGACGACAGGAGGGCGGACGCCGCCGCCGCTGAGTCCGCGGCGCGGGCGGCCCATCGGGCCGACGACATGCGCGAGCGTCGGTTGCTGGCGGCGCTGTCGAGCTGGCGTCTCGATCGGCCATTCGAGGCGGCCGCGACGTTCGAGGCCATGCTGGCGGAGAATCCGCGTGACCTGCTGGCCATCAAGCTGCACCACGGGCTCCTGCTGATGCTCGGCCAGCCGGGCCGGATGCGTGCCTGCCTGGAGCGCGTGCTCCCGGCCTGGCCCGCCGACGACGCCCAGGCCGGATTCGTCTTGGGCTGCTATGCATTCAGCCTCGAGGAGACGGGCGCGTTCGAGCGGGCTGAAGCCGTCGGCCGGCGGGCGGTGGCGATGCAGCCGGACGACGCGTGGGCCATTCACGCAGTGGCTCACGTGTTCGAGTCGCTGGGCCGCCCCCGCGAGGGCCTCGCGTGGCTGGGCACGCACGCGAAGGGTTACGATACGTGCAACGTGTTTCGGGGGCACGTCCACTGGCATCGGGCGCTGCTGCACTTTCAGCTGGAACAGTTCGGACGAGCGCTCGACATCTACGACGAACACGTCGCCACGCCCTGGGCTGGCGACTACCGCGACATGTCCAACGCGGTCAGCCTGCTGTGGCGACTGGAGTCGGCGGGCGTGGGCGTCGGCCGCCGGTGGGACAGGCTGGCCGAGATCGCCGGCGCGCACCTGGGCGACCGGGGGTCGGCGTTCGCGCTGGCCCACTACGCCGTCGCGCTCGGCCGGGGCGACGGCCTGGACAGGCTCGCCGACCAGCTGGCCGCGCCGCGGGCCTCGCCCTCCAAGTCGTGTCTGGGCAGCCAGGCGGCCATCGTCAGCGACGTCGCGCGGCCGCTCTGCCGGGGCATTCACGCCTGGTTCTCGGGCGATGCCGGCGCGGCCTACGACGAGTGGGTCGCCGTCGAGCCGTCTCTCGCCCGCATCGGCGGCTCGAACGCTCAGCGTGAACTCTTCGCGTTGATGCTGATCGAGGCGGCGCTGGCGACGGACCACACGGACACGGCGCGACGGCTGGTCGCCGAACGCCAGCGGTTCCGTCCGCACGATCCGTGGTTGGCCGCGCGCGCCGGCTCAGCCACGTAGCCAGGTCTCAGTCCGCCTCAGGGTCGTACGCCGGCCGCTGGTCCGAGAGCAACGCTGGCAGTGACGCGAGCACCGGCGCCAGGCCGGTGTGGCCGCGGCGCCACGCCTGGAAGGCGCCGAGGAACGTCCACTGCCCACGCGTGACGGTGCCCCGCTTCCACGCCCCTGCCGCGTACTTAGTGGCCTCGGACCACGTCGGATAGGTGTGAATCGTGGCGAGGATCTTGTTGAGGCCGAGGCCGTGCTTCATCGCCAGCACGAACTCGGCCAGAAGATCGCCGGCGTGCTCGCCGACGATGGTGGCGCCCAGGATGCGGTCCGACCCCGGCGCGGTCAGGACCTTCACGAACCCGTGCGCCGCCTCGTCGGCAATGGCGCGGTCGAGTTCGCTCAGCGGGTAGACCGTCACGTGGTGCGGGACCTGCTGCTCCCGGGCCTCGGTCTCGTTGAGGCCGACGCGCGCCACTTCGGGATCCGTGAACGTCGCCCAGGGAATGACCCGGTAGTCGGCCTTGAAGCGCCGGAAGGTGCCGAACAGCGCGTTGACGGACGCGTACCATGCCTGGTGGGCCGCCGTATGGGTGAACTGGAACGGGCCGGCGACGTCGCCGCAGGCGAAGATGTTCGGATACGACGTCTGCAGGAAGGGGTTGGTCTCAACCGTTCGATTCGTCGTGATGCGGATGCCGAGCTGCTCGAGGCCGTAGCCAGCGGTATTCGCGATCCGCCCGACGGCCACGAGCATGGCGTCGAAGGGGATTCGCACCGGCTGTCCCTCGTGTTCCGCAATCAGCGCCTTCTCTTCCCCGGCGCGCTCGACGCGGACGGCGCAGTGCTTTGTGAGCACCAGGATGCCCTCCCGCCCGAACCGCTGCTGCACCAGGGCCGAGACGTCGGGGTCTTCGCGCATCAACAGCCGAGGCGCCATCTCCACCTGCGTCACCTCGCAGCCGAGCCGCGCGAAGGCCTGCGACATTTCCGAGCCGATCGGGCCGCCGCCGAGCACGACCAGGCGACGTGGCCGCTCGCGCAGCGACCAGACCGTATCGGACGTCAGATAGCCGGCCTCCTCGAGCCCCGGGATCGGCGGCACGAACGGCCGGGCCCCGGCCGCGATCACGATGTGCGTCGTCGTCAGCGTGCGGGCGCCGTCGCTGGTGTCGACCTCGACGGTCCACGGCGAGGTGAGGCGCGCCGACCCCTGCACCACCTCCACGCCAAGGCCCATGTAGCGCTCGGCTGAATCGTGAGGTGCGATGGTGGTCACGACGCGGGACACCCGGTCCATGACGTCGGCGAAATCAAACTCCGCGGTGGCCGCGGCAATGCCGACATCCTTCGCGCGCGCGATGTGCGATAGCAGTCGGGCCGAGCGAATCAGCGCCTTGCTCGGGACGCACCCGGTGTTCAGGCAATCGCCTCCCATGCGGTGCCGCTCGACGAGGGCCACGCGCGCCTTTGTGGCGGCGGCGATGTAGGCCGAGACCAGCCCCGCTGAGCCTGCGCCTATGACGACCATGTTGTAGTCGTACCGTCGTGGCCGCGCATGCGCCCAGGGGCGATAGACGCGCCGGGCCTGCACGGCGGCCAGCCCCCGCCGCGCCACCAGGGGAAACAGGCCCAGCAGCGCGAGCGCGACGACCAGCCCGGGCGATACCGTGAACCGCCCGAGCTCCGTTCCCGCGTAGACATAGACGGCCGTGCCCGGCAGCATGCCCGCCTGGCTGACCGCATAGAACGTGCCGGCGCCGAGGGGCGTGAGCCCCATGGCCAGGTTGACGAGCCAGAACGGAAAGAGCGGGACCAGGCGCAGGGCAAACAGGTAGAACGGTCCCTCCCGCTCGATGCCCTCGTTGACGGCCCCGAGCCGCCGGCCGAAGCGTCCCTGCACCCAGTCACGGAACAGGAAGCGGGTGGCCAGGAAGGCCAGCGTGGCCCCAATCGTCGAGGCGAACGAGACGAGGAGCAGCCCCTGCCAGAAGCCGAAGAGCGAGCCGCCGGCCAGGGTCATGACGGCCGCACCGGGCATCGAGAGCGCGGTGACGCCGACGTAGGCGACGAAGTAGAGCAACGCCGCCGTCGCCGGATTCGCGGCACGGTAGTCCTCGAGCATGCCTCGCTGGGCCTCGAAGTAGGCGACCGAGAGGAGCGCCCCGAGGTCCAGGAGGAAGAAGGCCGCGATGGCGACGGCGGCGAGGGACGACAGCGTGAGGCGCGTTCTGGTCATGGAGTGGTGGGGTGGCGGAACTCGCGGCACCGACCGGACTCTCGCACGGGTGGCCCGAATGGCGAAGCGACGGCTTGATTATCGTTGGCCCCGGCGCGGTTACCGGCTCCGTGAGATCCCGGGGACACGCCTCCTCCGACGCTTCAGTCCCGCCGTCATCGGCGGCGCTACACTCGCCGGCGGTCGTCGGCTGTAACATCTCGCCCTGTTGCGGGACTGACGTCCAACACCGGGGGGGAGACATGACATCGTGGAACGTGGCGGCCTGCCTCGTGGCGCTGACCGTCGGTGGCGGGTCGTGGGCGTCGTCATCGGAACGCGTCGGCACCGGTCTGGCGCAAGCGCCGGTGTCGCGGCCACCGGTGCAGTTCTACGTCGACCCGAAACCACTGGCCGATTTCGCGACGACGACCATCGATGGCCAGCCGTTCCGGTCCGTCGACCTTCGCGGTAAGGTGCTGCTCATCAACTTCTGGGCCACCTGGTGTCCGCCGTGCGTCACCGAGGTGCCCGACCTCGTCCGCCTCCAGGCCAAGTACGATGGCCGGCTCGTCGTCCTCGGCATCTCGGACGACCATGGACAGGTCGACATCGTGAAGACCTTTGCCGCGGCGAAGCAGGTCAACTACCCCCTGGTCATGAACACCCGGGCGCTGGCGGCATCGTTTCCAGGCCTGCTCGGACTCCCCACGACCTACGTCGTCGACCAGCAGGGCCGGATTGTCCAGAGGCACGTCGGCCAGCTGAACATGGCGAGGACCGAGGCGGAGGTGCAGGCGCTCCTGGCGCTGTCGGGGGCCGGAAGCGGAAAGCCCGGCGGGCTGTAACGTTCGGCCCGCCCCCGCCGTAGAAGCTGGTAACGAGGGGAGTGCCGCGTGACGTTTCGTTCGATCTGCCTCCCGAGCGCTCTGGTTGTGCTTGGGCTTGCCGTGGCCCAGCCCGGCGTCCGGGCTCAGGCTCCGGTGGACACGTCGACACTGGGCCCGCAGGTGGGCGCCACCGTGCCGCCGTTCTCGGGCGTCGACCAGTTCGGCCGGACGCAGAACCTTTCGACACTCTCGGGGCCCAAGGGTCTGATGCTCGTCTTCAACCGGTCGGCCGATTGGTGACCGTACTGCAAGACGCAGCTCGTGGAGCTGCAAGGCCGCTACGCAGACATCACCAAACAGGGACTCGGGCTCGTGTCGATCACCTACGACACGCCGGAGACCCTGAAGAAGTTCGCCGACTCGCGCGGCATCACGTTCCCGCTCATCTCCGATCCGGGGTCCGCCATCATCAAGCGATTCGGGCTGCTCAACGAGACGGTAGACCAGAAGACACGGGCGTATGGCATCCCGTATCCGGGCACGTTCATCCTCGACAGGAACGGGAAAGTGACGGCGCGGTTCTTCGAAGACGCGTACCAGGAGCGCTACACCGCGGCGACCGTCCTGGCCGCGATTGGGGCAACCACTGCCTCGGCCGGGGCGCCGGTGCAGACGGCGCATCTGACCGTGCGCGTGGGAATCAGTGATACGACAGCCGCTCCAGGACATCGCCTTGCCATCACCACCGACGTGACGCCAAGGCCAGGGATGCACCTCTACGCCCCTGGCAAGCACGACTACCAGGTCGTGCAGCTCACGCTCGACCCGCAGCCGTGGCTGGTCGTGCACGACACCGTCTATCCGGCGTCGGAGATCTACCACTTCAAGCCGCTCGACGAGCGGGTCGAGGTGTTCAGCCGGCCGTTCCGACTGCGTCGCGACGTGACGCTCAGTGCGACACCCGAGGGCCAGAAGCTGCTGAGCAGTCTGACCAGCGTGACGATTACCGGCACGCTCGAATACCAGGCCTGCGACGACAAGGTCTGCTACAACCCGGCGCGCGTGCCGTTCAGCCTGCCGGTGACGCTGAAGACGCTTGACCGGAAGCCAGCGGGGGAGTAGTCACGCATGCGGCTCACGACGTCGACGCTCGGCACGGTCGTCATGCTCGTCGTGCTCGTGCAAGCGGGCTCATCGTGGGCAACCGCGCAGACAGGTGGGTTCCCACCGAAGACCTTCGCGAACCTGCAGGTACTGCCGAAGACCAGCGCTCCGGCCGACGTCATGGCTACGATGAAGGGGTTCGCCCAGGCCCTCGGTGTGCGCTGTCAGCACTGCCATGTGGGTCGGGAGGGGCAGCCGCTCGACCAGTTCGATTTCGTCACCGATACCCCGTCGACGAAGCTCGTGGCGCGCCGGATGATGCGGCTCGTGGAGACGATCAACACGGAGTTGGCGGGCGGCGGTGGCGAGCCTGCCGCCCGGGTCACGTGCTACACCTGCCACCGCGGCGCGGCCCGACCGGTGCACACGCCGGGCTGACCCGTGGCGCGCGTCCGGCTTCAGCCGGGTCCCCCGCAGTGACACCGACGACATTGGCGCCCGTCAGGATGGCAGGGGACGCAGGTCCTGCAGCATCGTGGGAATCAGCTCGCTGATGGTCGGATGCACGTGGACCGCACGCGAGATGGTCGTGTAGGGCGCTTCGGCGTACATCACGTCGAGCAGTGAGTGCACGATCTCGTCACCTCCGGCACCGAACACCACAGCGCCGATAATCCGCTTCGTGTCGGCGTCCACGAGCGCCCGCATGAATCCAAGCGTCTCGCCCATCTCGCGCGCCCGGCTGACCTTTGTCATCGGGCGGTGAGCCACGAGCACGCGGCGGCCGGACGCCCGCGCCTCTGCCAAGGTCATCCCGACGCGGCCGACCGGTGGATCCGTGTACAAGGCGTAGCACGGGATCCGATCGCTGATGCGGCGCTCGTCGTTGTCGAGCAGCGTGCCGGCCACGACCTCGAAGTCGTGATAGGCCGTGTGCGTGAACGCACCGCGGCCATTGCACTCGCCGAGCGCCCAGACTCCCGGCACTGACGTGCGGCATCGATCGTCCACTACGACGAAGCCACGCCTGTCAGTGGCGACGCCGGCCGTGTCGAGCCCCAAGTCGTCGGTATTGGGCCGTCGACCCACGGCAGCAAGCACGTGTGAGCCGTCGACGACGAATGTGCCATCGACGGTTCGAACCGTGAGGCGCGCCCCCGCGGTGCTCGGCTCGAGCGACACAGCCTCGGCTGATAGATGGACTTCGATGCCCTCCCCCTGCAGCACTTCGAGCAGCGTCTGGGCCACGTCGTCGTCTTCGCGGGGAATCAGGCGCGGGCCGCGCTCGACCACCGTCACGCGACTGCCGAAGCGCCGGTAGATTTGCGCGAACTCGAGGCCGACGTAGCTGCCGCCGAGGATCAGGAGGTGTCCGGGCAGCGTGTCGAGTGCCAGGAGGGAGCTGTTCGTCAGCAGGGGCACCGTATCAGCGCCGGGGATGTCTGGCAGGACGGCACGGGCGCCCACGTTCAGGAAGATCTGGTCGGTCTCGAGATCCTGTCCGTCGACGTGCACGGTGCGCGCACCGCTCAGGCGGGCGTGCCCGCGATAGGCTGTGAGTCCCGGAGTGGACGTCATCCACCGTTCGACGCCGCTGTTCGATTGGCGCACGACGTCCTGCATACGGGCTTTCACTCGCGCGATGTCGACGCGCACACCGTCGCCCGTGGTGAAACCGAACTCGGCGCCGCGCCGGGCCATGTGCATCGCCCTGGCGCTCGCGACCAGCGTCTTCGTCGGGATGCAGCCGCTGTTCACGCACGTGCCGCCGAAGCGCGCGCGTTCGACGACCGCGGTGGAGCGGCCGGACTTGGCCAGACGAGCGGCGAGCGAGGGCCCAGCCTGACCCGTGCCGATCACGATGGCGTCGTAGCGAACGGGCATGTGTGGTCAGTTGCGCGAGGCGTCAGGTCGGGCCGACGGTGGCGCCGGCTGGCGAAGACTCGGCAGGTAGGGATTGCGGTCGCCGTCCAGGGACCGTGCGAGGGGCACTCAACACCCCGGCGGTTCAGTGGCCAACAGCCGGAAGAACTCGATAGCGGCGGCCTTCAGCGCGGCGAACGTCATTGCCCCGATCCCCTCCTCTCCGCCGCTGCGACGCTGTTCGTCGGGTCGGCGTCCACCCAGTTCACATCCGCCGTCGGGCCGTACACCGAAGGAACAGGCCGGTCCAGCAAGCGGAGATAGACGGTAAGTTGGGTGCGATGATGCGCCGTGTGCAGGACGCGCCGCCAGAAGATCCAGATCCGCTGGCGTTCGACGTCGAAGAACGGCCGCGGCTCGAGCCACCAGGCCGCCGGGCGATCCGCGAGGTAGGTGAGCCGCACCCATGCCAGCGCCGTCAGTCGAAGCGCGCACGCGTTGACGGTCATCTCGGTCGGTACGACGTCTTGGGGCGGTGGCTCCGGCGTGCCCAGGAACACGCCGAAGAACCGACGCTCGGAGAGCAGCTGGTGGCGGAGGATCGCTTCGACGGTGCTGGACCGATGGTGAGGCCGGAATCCCAGATCGGCGTCGGCGAAATGCGACCAGACCGTGGCCGTCTTGTGCGCCTCGCTCAGATACGTGTCGAGCGCATGTTGCCACTCGGGATGGGCCGCGCGAGGGGCCGGCGTATCGGGGTCGGGAACGAAGCCGTCGAGACGATCAGGGGGCGCCATCAGCGTATGAGCTGCGTCGTGGGGTGCTGCGCGACCCAGCCGAACCAGAAGACGCGGTGGGACGGCAGGATGGCGAGGCGCTGACCGTCGGCCGCGACGAGAGCCATGCTCGTCACCGTCCACGGTCGTCCCAGCTCGTCGAGGACGGTCTGGTCGTCCGGTCCCGGCCTGAAGATCCGGTCGCCGCGGTCGAAGACACGGTTGGCGCCCCCCTTGGAGGTGATCGCGACGAGACGCCGTGTGCCGACTTCGAACGCGAAGACCGGGGACCGACGCAGTGTGTCCACGGGAATCGCCGCCGCGATTCCACCGATCACCTCAGGGCGCAGCGCGACCACCTCGGCCTTGTTCTTGAGGCGGGAATCGCTGGTCGGTGTCTCGAACATCAGCCGATCGTGCGAGAAGTAATCGCGGTAGGCGGCGTTCTCGCCGTAGTCGCGATCGAAACCCGTGTCGATCGAGACGACGGTCGTGTCCGGGTGCTCGCGCTTCCACTCGGCCCAGGTGGTCGTCACGACCGGATGGAACGACAACCGGACATCGAGGCCCACCAGCGGGCCGACGACCGGCACGCCCTCGAGCGCCGACCACAGGCTGCCTGTCTCCTGGTCGAACATCAGCTTGTTCGAGCGGTAAAGGAGTCCGCTCGTGCCGAACGAGAGCGTGCGCCCCGCGACCGTGCTCTCGTAGGGGATGACCGTACCGCAGAGCGTGCAGTAGACCACCGTGAGGTCGACGCCGCCCAGGCGATCGATCGCCATCTCGTGCCACGCCAGAATCCGTTTCGGATAGGCGCGCGCCTCGCCGTTCACGACGAGACCGAAGACCACGTGACCGTCGCGCAGCCACCGGGCGTCGGCCGCCGGTTCGGTCTTCGGAAGTCGAAGAGGCGGAATGCCGTTCACGGGCACGCCGCCCCAGTCCACCTCGTCGAGCCGGATCGAGGTCTTGACGCCGGGCGTGAAGAACTGGCGGAAGCGAGGGTCGACGCGCGCGTAGAGCTCGGCCTTGAACTCGGCGTATCGCGCATGGGGCTCGGTCGGTCGGGCCCACATCCATTTGCGCCAGGCCCGCAGATCGTCGCCGAATCGCTTACCGGTCTGCTTCTGCAGGAAGTCGGTGAGCCGGCGACGCACCTCGCTACCGGCGGGTTGGCGGACCGCCGACGGCATGTCGCTGCCACGCAGCCCGCCCCCCCCGCCGCCATCGGGCTCTTCGGCGTCGAGCCCGGGCATGTCGTTGCTGGCGCGCGGCGCCCTGGGTGAGGGGAGGAACCTGGCGACGTCCACGATCAAGCCCGCGTAGTCGTCGCGCCAACGGGTCGCAATGGCGTCGAGCGCGGCGACCGAGGTCTTGCGATCGGACGCCCCCGCCGCGATGAACGCCTCCCACGGTGGCTCGGACCCTTCGGACACCGGCGGCTGCGCGGTGGCCGGCGCGGGCATGAACGCCGCTGCCAGCAGTACGGCCATCGTGCGGGCGTTCATTTCGTCCCCTCGAGGATCTCGGTGTCGGGGAAGAAGGAGTGCCACGAGAACCAGTACGACACGTGCGCCGGCACGCGCTCGAGCTTGCTGCCGATGAGACGTCCCATGATGGCGGTGCCCGCGTATCCGTCCCAGGAGCTCTGCGTGCCGGCATCCCGGACCAGGCGACGCGCGTCTCTCGTGGGCGCCGGCGCGAAGGCGTGGGTTCCCGCCAGATGGACGCGAGCCGTGGTGCCGTCCGGACTCAGTGCCAGGACGACCGGCGTGCCGCCAGCGTCCACGCCGATGACCGGAGTCGCTGCCAGTCGAGAGAGGTCGACGGCAAACGCTTTGCCGCCGAGCCTGAAGCCGACGACGCGGGCCTTGGCGTCGAGGGCGCCGACGCTGCGTGTTCTCCCGGTGACGCCGATGTCTCGCCCGTCGTGGTAGCGCGCGTATCGGTCCCCTGCGGCGCGCGCCCCGTTCGACAGCACCAGGGTGTCCGGGTGGAGCGCGCGCCACTCCTTCCAGCTCATCAGATCGGACGGCAGCTGCGTCAACTGAACGCCCTCGTGTGCGCCCCGGATGGCCTTCCCATCGGCCTGCGACCACCACGACTCGGTCTGCCGGTCGTACATCACGAGATTCTCACGCCACAGCATCCCGGAGACGCCGAAGCTCAGCACACGGTCGTTCACGCGTCGGGCATACACGATGCCCGTGTAGCAGAGCGGTCACCACGTGACGGCGAACGCCGTCCCTCCGATCTGGTCGTTGACGATCTCATGGCCGTTCAGCAGCCACGTCGGATACGCCCGTGCCTGCCCGTCCATCACGACCCCGACCACCGGCTCGTCCGCAGCGACGAACGTCGCCTGCCGGGCTGGAACGAATCGGGGATCGTCGATAGCCGGGATGGCGTCCTTGGGCAGGCCGCGGAGGACCGGGCTGCCGTCGATGATCGCCTGCGGCTGCCACTGCAGCTGTGCCGTGGAGGTCGTCGCGGACCAGGCGACGGCCGTGGCGGCGACGGCGAGCCCGGCCGAGCGACGGATAGGTGTGAGCATCGCCATGGTGTGCTTGGTCTCGCGCGAAGGGCAACCGTTACACCGATACCGGACAGAGGCGGGCCCGTTCAGTCCATGGGGGCGCTGGCCCCGGACCTGGCCTCGCGGGCGGCCTGCCGAAGCGTCGGATCGAGCGTCGTTGGCGGCCCGGTCTCCTCGCCGAGCAACCTCAGCACTTCAGTCGTGAGCCGCATCTGCCGCACGTACCGCCGGCAGGACGCGCACGCAACCAGGTGCGCCCAGTAGCGGAGGCGGTCGCTCCATCCCAGCTCGCCGTCGAGATGCTGTGTCGCCCGGGCGGCGATCTCCCTGCACGTGGACATGTGGTCGTGACCCCGCTCAGGGCGTTCGTCGGCCGACTTGCTCGGCCAGGGCGGCGCGCACCTTGGTGCGGCCGCGATGCAGCAGCACCCGCTGATTGGTCTCGCTGATGCCGAGGACGTTACAGGCCGCCGGCGCGTCGAGGCCCTCCAGATCGCGCAGGACGACCACCGCCCGTTGCCCGTCGGGCAGGGTGTCGATGGCGCGCGTCAGGGCGGCGCGAACCTCGCCGTTCAGGAGGAGGGCCTCGGGGTCGGACGACGCCCACGCCATGGGCGGCTCCGCCCATCGCCCGCGGTCGTCGAACCACGACGCCTCGCCATCGGCGCCCTCGTCGGGCGCCAACGCGCTCACCGGCACCATCCGCCCCTCGCGGACGGCATGCGTCCGCGCCCGGTTGGCCGCGATGTGGAAGAGCCACGTCTTCAGACTGGATCGCCGTTCGAAGCCGCGGAGCCCGCGCAGGACGGCCAGCCACGTCTCCTGGACGACGTCGTGCGCCTGCGCGTCGGTACGCACGTACAACCGGGCGACGCGGAAGAGGCGATGGTGGTACGTCGCGACCAGCTCTTCGAAGGCAGCCTCGTCGCCCGCGATGAGCGCATCGAGGTGGCGGTGCTCGGCCGAGTCCATTGGGAACCTGCCCGTCGGCTCGCCGCTGGGGCGGGCCGCAGGCCCTACGGGCGCCCGCTCCCGACGCGTCGAGCGATCAGATGATCCAGCGACCATGCGCCGCCGCCGCGAGTGAGCAGAAACAGCAGAATGGACGCCCACACGAGGTGTTCGGTCCAGGCGTTGGGGTAGACGAACGTCTGGATGACCACCAGCATGCCGAGGAACGGGAGGGTGGCCAGACGTGTGGCCAAGCCCAGGAAGAGCAGCGTCGAGAATGTCAGCTCGTTGAACGTGGCCAGCCGCGCCATCAGGGTAGGGTCGAAGACCGGGACCATGTACTCGTCGCGAAACAACAACAGCGTCATGTCCCACGACTGATACTTCAGCAGTCCCGCCTTGAAGAACACCGAACCGACACCGACGCGCATCAGCAGCTGCAGGAACGACAGCGGCACGCGGTCCAGCATGGCGAAGAGCGAGCTCAAAAGGGACGTCACGCGTGTGCTCCAGTCTGGGAGATCAGGGCGGTGAGCAGACGCTCGTCGATGAGCGCGAGGAGTGCCGCCCCTGGATCGAAGGTTGGCTCGACGTCGACAGCCGTCGCGGCGGCCGCGCCGAGCGAGGCACCGTCCTGAAGCGCCACGCGGAACGTGAACGTGGCGGCGTCCAGCCGCCCGACGTGGAACGCGCCGCGGGCGCCGCGGACCTCGAGGCGCACCTCCTCCTCGCGCAATCGCCACCGCTCCGCAGCGTCGGCGGTGAGGAACTGCCGCATCAGGCCGTCGAGGTCCCAGGCCGTGCGCAGGTAGTGCAGGCCGGGCTGCAGGCCGGCGGTCATCAGCGGCAGCGCCTCGACGTCCATGCCAGCCAAGGCGTCGCGCTCGAACGCCGGGTACGAGACCTCGACGGCCACGCGGCCCAGTAACCAGTCGAGGGTTGCAAAGTCCCGCAAGTAGCGCAACCGCGCAGTGTCGGGCCACGACGCCAGGAACGCCGGGAACGCCTCGCCGTACTCGGCGATACAGGGGGTCCCGGGCGGGGCGGCATGAACGAAGGCCCTCGCCGCGTTGTCGATCCGACGGCCGCCGATGAGCCATCCGGTGGCCGGGAAGCGCCCGACGATGGCCGACGTGAGACTGGCTTCGACGTGCCGCTGATGCACGGCAAAGCGCCGTTCGGGTCGCAGTCCACCCCTCAGCAGGCTGTCGAGCGCGGAGCCGTCGGAGACGAGCAAGGCGTCCCGTACGCGTTGCTGCAACTCAGCGAGCGGCATGCGCGACCCCGTACGCCGCGGCTCCGGCGATCGCGTCGGCGAGGTGAGCTTCGCCGAGCAGCGTCGCGAGCGGCGGGATGTCGTTGTCCCACTCGATGAGCGTGGGTCGCCGTCCGAATCGGGCGACCGCGTGCGCGTAGAGATCCCAGGCCGGCGCCGCGATTTGCGTCGAATGGGTGTCGACGAGCAACTCCTGACCGGGCGTCGCGGAGTCCTGCTCGCGGACGAATCCGCCGAGGTGGAACTCGGCGATGGCCTCGCCGGGCAACGCGTCGAGGTAGGCGAGCGGGTCGAAGCCCATGTTGCTGGAGCTGACGTAGATGTTGCTCACGTCGCAGAGCAGCCGGCAGTCGGTCCGATCGACCAGCGCCTGGAGGAACTGCACCTCGGTCATCGTCGAGCCCGTGAAGCCGACGTAGCTCGAGGGGTTCTCGAGCAGGAACGGCCGGCCGAGGCCGTCCTGCACCTCGAGCAACTGCCGGGTCACGAGATGGAGCGTCTCGAAGTCGTAGGGCAGTGGCAGAAGGTCGTTCAGGTACTCGGCGCCGTGCGTGGACCATGCGAGATGGCCGGACACGAGCACCGGGTCCAGGCGATCGACGAGTGCGCGGATACGCGCCAGGTGGCGGCGATCCACTCCCGTCGCGCTCCCGACCGAGAGGCCGACGGTGTGCACGGAGATCGGGTAGTGGCGCGCGAGCTCGGCGAGCAACTCGAGCGCGTGAGGATTGGCGAGGACGTTCTCCGGATGAACCTCCAGCCAGGCGGCGGGGGGGTGGGAGGCCACCGCCTCTTCGAGATGCGGCAGTCTCAGGCCGATTCCCGCCGAGAGCGGAGCGCAACGTGTCGATGGCATGACATGGCCTCCCGTGGTTCGGCTACTGCGGGGTCGTGCTGGCGCCGACGATGCGCTCGCAGTACCCCGCCGGCACGAACATCCACGCCTTCTTGTCGGCGTCGCGCCGCGACGTCCCACCGCACGAGTTGTTGCCGGTGGAGGCGCAGTCGTTCTTGCCGGCCTTGGCGATGCCGTAGCACTTCTCGGCCTTGAAGCTGGGCATCTCGGCCGGCTTCTGCGCCGAGAGCAGGGTCGGGACCGCGATCGCGGCGGCGAAGGCGGAGGCGGCCAGAATGCGAGTGTTCATGGGAACTCCTGTGCGATGACCGACGATTCGCTGCCGGGGACATCCCGGGAATCCGTCATCCAGGAGTGAGTGCGCCGAGGTCGCCAGACATTACGGTCTGCGCAGGTGTAATTTTTTGCGCGTGGGCGCCACTCACCTGTAACGCTGCTGAAAGTGCGCACGGCCCTCGGATGCTGAGTAACCCGACCTATGATTCACAGGTGGCCCACGAGGACGAGCCGGAGGTGTACGCACTCCGCGACAAGGACCCAGGCACCATCCGAGCCGTGGTCGACGCGCATGCACGACGCCTCTATCGGGCGGCCCGCGGACTCGGACTCGGCGAAAGCGACGCCCAAGACCTGGTCCAGGAGGTCTTCGTGACCTTCCTCGCGACCCTCGACCGTTTCGAGGGCCGCTCCAGCGTCGGCACCTGGTTGTTCGGCATCCTGCACCACAAGGCGCGCGAACACTGGCGAGCGCGGGGGCGCGAAGAACTCACCGCCGACGACAGCACGTTCGAGGCGCGCTTCGACCAGCATGGGGCCTGGCGCCAACCACCGCCCGAGGTCGACCGGCTGCTCGAGTCCCGCCAAGCCGAGGCATCGCTCCGGCGCTGCCTCGACGACCTGCCGTCACAGCAGCGGGAGGTCTTCCACTTTCGGTTGGTCGAAGAGTGGGGAGCCGCCGAGACAGCATCGGCGATCGGCTGCACGGTGAACCATGTGGGTGTGCTGCTGCACCGTGCCAGGCTCCGGTTGCGACAGTGCCTCGATGCGATGGGAGTCGGGCCGGGACGATGATGACCTGTAGGCAGGCGGCGATGTTGATGTCGACCGGGGAAGCGGAGTCAGCGTCCTGGCGCACGCGCCTGACGCTTTGGTTGCACGTGTCGATGTGCCGGCACTGTCGTGCGTTTAAGCGCCAGTTGGATCTGCTTGCGAGCGTGGGCCGAGCGTTGTCGACGTCCCACGGCAGCGAACCGCCGAGAGACTTCGAAGCCAAGCTGGCCGAGCGCCTGACCGCGAGCCGGAGTGGCGAAGGCGACGCCTGACCCACGACGCATGGCTGTAACGCCGTGCCGCACTCGGCGGACTGTTCGCCGTGGCTTCCATACCGCCCGCCCCGTGCAAGAGCCGACTCGATCGCTGCGCGACTGTGGTCGCTGACCAGGACACGCTCATCGCCCGGCTGCTCGACGGTGACGACGACGCTGCCGACTGCCTCGTGTCGACCTACCGCCCGCGTCTGAGCAGCGCTGTTCGCCGAATACTCGCGGCCGATGGGGACGTCGACGACGTGGTACAGGAGACCTTCTTCTACGCGCTTCGAGCCCTTCCGGGGTTTCGACGCGATTCGCAACTCGCCACGTGGCTGCTGCGCATCGCCATCAATCGCTCCCTCATGCGCCTGCGCACGCGCAGGCGGCGCTCAGAGGTCTCGCTCGAGGGCGCTCCGTCGCTACGGGATGCGCTGCCGTGGAAGGGGCATTCCCCTGAGTCGGCGGCCATCGACGCCGAGTCCTCGTCGAAACTGCGCCAAGCCATCGGTCGGCTGCCGGATCAGCAGCGTGCGGCTCTCGAGCACGTCTACCTGGACGAGGCGTCGGTCATAGACGCGGCAGCTGCAATCGGGGTGAGCAGGAACGCTCTAAAGCTTCGAGCGCATCGAGGCCGGAGGGCCCTGAGGACGATGCTGGCCGAGGTCGGCGTCACGTCCGGCGCCGCCCGTTGCTGAGCGACGTCGCTCGTTCTGCCGGACCGTTGGTCTGGTCGATCGCGTGTCATCGCGACCTCATCGTCAACGAGACTTGTTCCTCCGCGGTCAGGTGTGTCCATCGGACGGTCGTCATCCGGTGCGCCGGATGCTGCGCCCGTACGTCGAAGTGTCCGGGAGCCAGCGCCACGACTTCGAAGCAGCCCGCCGCATCGGTCACGACGACACGGACGTGGGCCCCGTCGCGCTCCTCCAGTGTCACGGTGGCGCCGACCACCGCGCGTCCGGAGGCGTCGAGCACCTGCCCGCGGGTAGCCGCCACCTCGGGTGTCTCGTGCCGGTCGGCGCCGGGCGTGCCGAGGAGAAGCAGGAGCAGCACTGACGGTGCCATGTGCTCGAGTCCCGCGAACAGCGAGATTCGTTACGCGTCCCGGGCTCCGGAAGGAAGCCGGTCGCGTAACGGCGCCTGGTCGTCGCGAGACGACATGACAGCGTGAGCACGACGCGGAACCGGGGCCTCGCCGAAGGGGCAGTGGCCGTACCAGCCGGGCTGTTCGCGCTGGCGGCGGGCTTTGCGCTCGCCAAGACGGGCCGAGATGCGGGGTTCCTCTCTGGCGGCGGCCTGTCGGCCCTCCCCGCCATGTACGTAACGGTCGCCCTTCTCAGCGTGCCGTTCGGGTTCGGTACGATCGGACTGATGCGTGGCGTCGGCGGGCGGCGCGCGCACGCGTGGATGAGCGCGGTCACTGCCGTCGCCCTGTGGGACCTGGCGATGCGCCCCCTCGTCGGCACGGGACTGCGCTCGCTGGCGGCCTACGTCGCCGTCCCGTTGGCGTTCGGAGTGCTGTTCTCGCTGACGTGGCTGGTCGTGCCGTCGAGCGTGCTGACGCGGGACGGGCAGCGGCATCCTCGGGCCTTCCTCCTGGCCGGCGCGGCGGCCCTGGCGGGTGGGGTCTGTGGCGGCGTTGTCGCAGCCTTGTTGGCGCCGGTCGGGTGGAACGGCCTCGTGTTCGCGGCGGCGGGAGTGCTCGTGGCGATCGGTGCGCGGCTTGTGGCCCGGGCGCCGTGCGTCATCGCGCCCGCGGCCGTGGCCACGCCGACCAAGGCCCCTGCAGCGGCGCGACCGTCGGGCCCCCGTGTCCTGCTGCTCGTTTCGGCGGCGGCGCTCACCGCCATGGTGGGAGTGTTCGTCGAGTATCGGTTCTACGCCGCCGTGGTCGAGGCGTCTCCCGCCGGCGACACAATCGCGCGCCTGGCGGCTCTGCACATCGGCGTCAATGCGGTCGCGCTGGTCGGCCTGCTGGTCACGCCGTGGCTTCAGCGGCACGCAGGAATCGGCGGCGCGCTGTCCGTCCTGCCCGCGGCGGTGGCCGCGGGCGCCACCGGCGTCTGGCTCGGCGGCCCTTGGACGTCGCCTGCGCTCCTACGTGCGACGGAAGGCGGACTCAAAGCGTCCGTTCACCGCGTCAGCTGGGAACAAGTGCAGCTCTGGCTGCCCTCGACCTCCCGTCCTCGCGTCAAGATGGTGCTCGACGGCATGACGACGCGCATGGCCGAGGGTGCCGCGGGGCTGTTGCTGTGGGGGCTGCTCAGCGCTGGCGTTACGCCACGCGCGGTCACGGGTGTCCTCGTTGTGCTGGCGGCGACCTGGCTGGCGGTCGTGGCAAGGGTGTGGGCCGCCACCGCGCATCTCCCCGCCGGCGAGGCGCACGATCAGGGTCGCCTTCCCGACTCTTGACCGCTGGTCGCGACCCTCGGCGAGGGTCACGTCCCGTAAAGCCGCCTACGGGCAGTCGCGACACAGACGGCGGTAGGCGCGGACCGCGATGAGCCCGACGACCAGCCACACCGCCACCACGCCCAGGTTCACTCTGGCAACCTCTTGCACGTCGAACTGCCAGCGTGTGGCGACCAGTGCCACGACGCCCGCCGCCACCAAGTCCCCCGACCGGACGACAAACGTATCGATTGCCTGTTTGGCGGCGTACTTCTCGTTACGGCTCGTCGGCAGCCACAGTAGTTGGCGGCCGGTGTTCATCAGCGAGTAGTCGGTCGCGTTCTCGAGCGTCTTGGCCCAGCGCAGGGCGGCAAAGGCGACCCCGGCGGCGACCAGTCCATAGACGCCGAGCGCGATGATGGGCAACGCCAGCACCACCCCGGCAGCGCCGGCGCGCTTGACGAGCCGGGAAGCGACGCCGATCTGGAGCACGACGGCGAGCGTGTTGACCCAGAAGAAATAGGAGCCGTAGAAGGCGCCGACGTACGCCGCCACCGTCCGAGCGTCCCCGCGCGCCACGGCGTCGGCGGCGCGATCGAGCACACTGCGGCTGATGATGTACTCGCCGAGCGTGTTGGCCACGTTCAGAAGCAGCAAGAACGCCGCGAGCCAGCGCAGGTACGGGGACGACCAAACCAGTGCGAATCCTCCCCGCGGCCGCGGCTCGTTGCTGGCTGCGACTGAAGGCGCCGGCGTGGCCGATAGCGACCGTTCGGTCAGCCAGTAGAACGCCAGGTGGACGACCACGACAGCCGCCGCCAGATGGAGCATCACCGGCATCGGGACGCCGGCCGAGAACAGCGACTGTGCCAGCAGCGCGCCCACCGGGCTGCCGACGGTGGCGCCGATGGCGATGACGGGGAACAGGCGCTCGCCGACATCGCGCGACAGCACGTCGGCGGCATACGACCAGAACTGGGCGATGGTCGCGAGGCTGAACAGCCCGACCCAGACATAGAAGGCGAACCCCAGGAACGCCACCGACGTGCCCAGGGCGATCGCGAAGAGCTCGATCTGCAGGGTGAAGAGCGCCAGCAGCCACGTGATCAGTGTGCGTCGCTGGACGCGTGCAGCCAGCCAGCTGTACGCCGGCACATAGGCGAGCAGGGCCACAGCCTGACCGGCCGCAGCGTAGGACTTCAGCTCCGCGCTGCCACTGGCGAGGACGAGCGGCTCCCGTACGGTCTTGAGGACGTAGTACGCCGTCAACAGGAGAAACAGACTGGCGAGCATGGACGCTACGAGGCCGAGTTCGCCTGGACGCACGTCACCGACAACAGCGCCGAGCAGTTGGCGCAGACGCTGCGCGTGTGTGTTCGCTCCCGTTGCGGGAAGGCGCGGAGCGTCCACCGTCAGTTCGACCGGCATGGTCCTTGGTCTCCGGCGCGAGCCGCACGTTACGGGTCAGCTCCCATGCGTCAGGCGGGGGGTGTCGAGGGCGCGGTCATCCGGCCGTGGACGGCGGCGCGCACCGCCGTCCTGGCACGATGCAGAAGCACTCGCTGATGGACGGCAGAGACACCCAGGACCGTGCACACATCGGCGCTGTCGAGACCCTCGATGTCGCGCATCGTGAGCACAACGCGCTGAGCGGCCGGCAGCTGCTCGACGGCCGCGGCAACGAGCGCGACGAGCTCGGCCTGCAGCGTGAGCTGTTCAGCGCTCGGAACGGGCCACGCGGCGACGGGTTCAGCCCAGGCGCCCGCCATCGTGAAAGGCCCATCGACGTCCCACTCCAGGCCGTCCTCGCCCTGGAACGACGAGAAGGGAACCTGGCGTCGATCGCGGAGTGCTCGCGACGTCGCCCGGTTCACCACGATGCGGAAGAGCCACGTCTTGAACGACGAGCGTCCTTCGAACCGGTGCAGGCCGCGTATCACCGCCAACCACACGTCCTGCACGACCTCCTCCGCCGCGTGTTCTGTGCGCACCCAGGTGCGCGCCACACGTGTCATCGAACGCTGGTAGCGCCCGACGACGGCGGCGAAGGCGTCCGCGTCGCCCGCCCGCAGACGAGAGACGAGGGTGGCGTCGGGAGGAAGCGCCCCCTCGCCACCACTCGGTGGCGAGGGGGCGTCGACACGTGCCGCGACGGATGCGGTGAGAGCCGCGTCGTAGGTCGCTTCCACAGCGGCCTCGGCTCAGCGCCCCGCGGCCGCCAGCGCCCGGAGGTCGTCGGCGGTCACCGGCGTCCCGCCCACGCCCCACGACCCGGGCGCGACGTCCTCGATCGTGACCCACGTCACCTGACGGAGGCCTTCACCTTCGACCGACACGACAGCGTCGGTCACCTTGCGGATGATGTCGAGCTTCTGCTCAGGCGTGAGGTAGCCGCCGACGCCTGTGATCTGTACGAGTGGCATGACTGTGTCCTTTCGTGAGCGAACGATGGATTACGCGACGCGCTCCCACGCAGCGCCGCCGAAGGCCGTGTCGAGTGGCGTACCCGCGAGGTGGTTGGTGTAGTTCGACATCGTCTTGATGCCGACTCCGAGGACGACTTCGAGTACCTGCTGGGCGCCGTAGCCGGCCGCCGTGAACGTCGCGAGGGCGCCCTCGCCGGGCCATCCGCGCGAGGCCACGACCGCCGTCGTGAACTGCCGCAGCGCCTCGAGCCGCGCGTCGGTGAGCGGCTGACCGGCACGGAGCGCCTCGAGCACCGTCGCCGGTACCTTCTGCATGCCGGCGATCACGGTGTGGGCAGCCATGCAATACGCGCAGCCGTTCTCATAGCTCACCGTGAGCAGGACGAGCTGGCGCTCGGTGGGCGTGAGCGACGACTCGTCGAAGAGCCGCGAGAGTGCGAGGTACCCCTTGAGGAGCGCCGGCGCCTCGGCCATCGTGCCGAGCAGGTTCGGTACGAACCCGAACGCCTTCTCGGCGCCAGTCAGGGTCTCTTGTGCCGCTGGTGCGGCGGTGCTGATGGTGTGGACGGGAAAGGTCATGTGGTATCTCCTGTGAACATGGGGTATGGAACGAACGGTTCAAATAAGGACGCAGGGGAGCGTCGAGCGCGCGAGACTCCACCCGGATCAGCCGATGAAAGAGGCGACGGCGACCACCGCAAGCGCGGCTACCGAGGCCATGAGGGCGAGGACCGGGAGACCGCGTCGCGCCGGCGGAAGGAACGTGAAGAAGTCTGCGAGGGTCATCATGAGCGCCATCGGGGGCGCGACGCGCCAGGTGTCGCGGCTGGCACCGTGCCCAGCGGCGCGGATGGCCCGGCTCATGAAGCCGACGGTGCGAAGCACCGCCTGCGGGGTCCGCGTCACCGTGGTGCGGGTTAGAGGCTGCCCGGTGGTGACGGCCTCGAGCGCCAGGTCCAGTGCTTCGACCTGATTGGCCCACTGCACGCGGAGCAGGATGCGCGACTGCGCATCCAGCAGGAATGCGCTGCTCGGCCGGGCGCCGAGCCGCTGGTGCAGGGTGCCCTCGAGGTCGTCCACCGCGACCTCGAACGGAAGGCGATGATGCCGTCGAAGATCGAGCGCGTGACGCAGCTTCTCGGCGGCCGACCGCGGCTGCGGGATGAATGCGCCTGGATGCGCCTCGCGCACCTGAACCATCACGAAGCGGACCGCCGCACCGAATTTGTCGTGCAGCGCCTTCAGCCCCTCCGCCGCGCTCTCGGTAACGGGACACGTGCGAGACCCGAAGACGAGGAGCAGCGGCCGCCCGTCACGCGCGGCATCTTCGGACGACACTGTTCCCCCGTCGACCGTCTCGAGCCGGAATGGCCCCGCCGCGTCGCCCGGCCCTGCTTCTCCGGCGCCGACGTACATGTCGTGAAGGATGTCAGTGAGTCGAGGGTGGTCAAAACGGTAGTTGGAGGGCGTAGACGCCTGAGACAGTGCGAGTGAAGTCATCGGCTTTACCTTCTGTCCGTGAGTGGAACGATCATTCCAACTAAGGTCAAAAAAAAGAGCGGCGGTTCAGGACAGGCGTCGAATCACGTCACGAATGACGCCGTCGATCAGGGCTCGGTCGGGCCGGCTTCGCACGAGCACCAGCATCCCCAGCATTGATGCCAGCAGGCCTCGCGCGGTGTCGCGCGCATCGAGGGCCGTTGCGACATCTCCTCGAGCCTGACCCTGGCGGACCATCCGCTCGAAGAACGCCTCGACCTCGAGCTGCGCCTTGGCCACGATCGCGCCAGCCTCGCGATCCTTGGCCGCCAACTCCAGCGCCGTGTTGGTCAAGAAACATCCGTCCGTCGGCGAGCTCTTGTCGGTGTCAACGCCCTTGGCGAAGGCCACGAACAGCCGGCGAATAGCCTCGAGCGGCGCGAACGTCGCCTCGAGCTCCGCCAGCATGCGGCGGCGCCGCTGTTCGTCGTACATCCGCAGTGACGCGAGGAACAGGGCGTGCTTGTCGCCGTACGTCGCGTAGAGACTGGCACGGTTGACGCCCGTGCGTCTCACGAGGTCCTGAATCGACGTCGCCTCGTAACCTCGCGCCCAGAACGTGTGCATCGCCCGCTCCAGGACGGCATCCTTATCGAACTGCTTCTCCCAAGGCACTCGCACGCCCTCCCTGCTTGCCGCCGTCGTTGCTTCCAGGACCATACCAGAGTCTGGAACGAGCGGTCAAGACTGTAATCAGTCGCGGCCTCTACAAGGCGAGAGTGACGTCTGGCGTGCGGGACCAAGAGACGCAGGTACACATCAGGTTTCGGCGCTGCTCTGGTGTGAGGCACACGTCGCGATGGTCGATGTCGCCCCCCTCGACCGAGACGATGCACGCCCCACACTCGCCGCGGCGACAGTCGGCGCCGACGAAGACGCCGTGCGCGAGCAGCGCGTCGAGGATCGACGCGGACGGCGGGGCGACGAGCGTCGTCCCCGACTGTGACAGGCGAATGGACAAGGTGCCGTCTTGCGGGCGGGCGCCTGGTCCGAACGTCTCCACGCGGAGTCGGCCCGCCGGCCAGTCGAGGTCGCGACTGACGTGACGGAGGTCGTCGAGTAACGTCACGGGGCCGCACCCGTAGACCGCGGTGGTCGCGTCGAGCGACGCAAGAAGTGTCGGCAGCCCAAGCGAACGTCGAGCGCCAGGCCCGGCATGTAGCGACACGTGCCCGCCAAAGGCGTCCGTTGGCAGCGCGCGCGCCTGCGAGCGGACCACGTAGTGCACATGGAAGGTCTGGCCGACTGACGCCAGCGTCTCGGTCATCGTGTAGAACGGGGTGAGGCCGATCCCGCCACCGATGAACACGTGATGCCGCGCCTGCCGGTCGAGTGCGAATCCGTTGACCGGCTCCGACACATCCAGCGTGTCTCCCACTGTCAGCTGATTGTGAACGAACGCCGAGCCGCCTCGTCCGGGCCGGGCTCGGAGCACCATGACCTCGTATGCGGATCGATCGGAAGGCGACGAGGTCAGAGAGTACCGGCGTCGGAAGCCCGCGAACGACAACTCGACGTGCGCGCCAGCCTCGAAATCCGGCAGTGTCACTCCAGCGTCGTCGACGAGTCGAAGCCGGACGACGTCCTCAGCGATGACCGAAAGTCCCGCGACCGTCAGCGTCATGTCGGATCTCACGGATTGAAGGGCGACGGCTCAACGAGCACCCAGTCGAACGTGGAGGGTAGGGGCGTCTCCGTCCATGCGTGCCACCGAAACGACCACCACCGCGCGCCGTGGGCAGCGTCGCTTCGCGCCGCGTCGAGGAACTCAAGCGATGTCGTTCCAGACAGCTGCAGTTGGCGGCGTCGCTCGAAGTCGAGGAAGGTCAGACCCGCGGCCGCGTGGACGCTGAGGTTGCCGAGCGTCTGGAACATCGAATTGCCGGCATAGTCAGGAATCCTGAGCTGACCGTCGCTCACGTCGACGAAGCCCGGCGATCCGCCCCGGTGTGACACATCGGCGCGACCGTCGAGTCTCGTACTGGCGACGAAGAACGTGTCGGCGCGCGCGATCAAGGCCCGATGGTCGTCGGTGATCTCGGTCCCCGAACGAAGAGGGGCGGGGAGCTCGCGTCGCATCGCGTGATCGGGGGCCCGACGCTGGATGTATTTGGGGCAGTTCGCGAAAGCCTCGTCGACGGCCATCTGCAGGCCGTCAGGGCTGCTCGTCGTCACCCGGCCGTTGATTCGCAGTCGGCGCCGCGTCGAGAACTCCAGGAAGAGCATGCCGACCTGTACGCCAGCCCCAGGGCGGGTCGCTCGCCGTGTCGCCTCGTCGATGGCGTCCTGAAGAGTGAGGGCAATGCTGCGCCCGTCGCTCGCGGGGCTGGCAAAGCCCGCGGCGGCGGCGACGAACGACGCACGCACGGTGCCATCGGGTGTCTGCCACCCGAGGACGCAGTGTGACTGTTGACGCAGGAAGGTGTGGGCGACGAGCGGAATGGTCCCGCTGATGGAGCGGCTGTTGAGCAACGCTCGATCGCGCTCTCCGGTCCACTCCTGCACGTGTCGCTCACCCTCGTGGAAGATGTCGTCCACGGAATCCCCCTTGTTGAGCACCCGGCGCGCCCGTGCGCGCCGGGTGGAAGCGGGCCGCTGCCGATCAGAACGTCAGAAGGCGGTACCCCGCGTCGAGGTACTTGGACAGGTCGAGGATGCCGCCCGTTCCGGGAATCGCCTTTTCACGCACGAGTCGGGCGCCGGCGGATTCGACCGCCTGTGTCGCTCCGAAGACATCGGCGCAGCCGCCGCAGACGCCCGCCATGGAGCCCTTCACGGCGTTGTACAGCGCGTGGGCGGGATGGTCGGGTTTGGCGAGCTCTGACGCCCAACGAACGCCGGCGCCCTGGAAGATCAGCGCCACGTCCTGACCTTTCTCCTGCAGTTCGAGGGTGACGAACATCGCGTTGAACGCCCGTCCCAGGGCCTCCTCTGAATTCGACTTCGGGTCTGAAAAGAGCACGATCGCGGTCTTCGACATGGAGGTCTCCTTGAATGCGACGAATGGACGTACGGCGTAAAGGGTGGGCAGGCGCTACGGCAAGCCGGCATCCTCGTGGACGTAGCGGACCACGACCGGCGGCGAGCGGCGCCGCAATACGCGTGGACTCGTCAGCACGAGCCAGCCGCGCCTGGCATCTTCCGACGCGGGGTCCGGCGCGGGCGTCACCATCCCGCCAAGGGCGGCGAGCCTGATGGCGTATGCACACATCACGCAAGGCGCCACGCTCGTGTAGAGAACGCAGTCGCGCAGGCGCGTCGTCGCCAGTGTGCGGCCGGCCCTTCGGAGGGCGACCACCTCCGCGTGCGCCGAGACATCGAACGTCGCAAGGACACTCTCGACGCCTTCGGCTATGATGCTGCCAGCCTGGACGACCACGGCACCGACGGCGGCATCGCCGGAGGCCCGTGCCTGGCGAGCCAAGTCCCGGCAACGCGACATGTAGAAGGCGTGCGGCAGGTCGAGGAGGGGCACCATCGATCTATCCTCGCGTGGCCCTGGCATGAGTGTCCGCGCCATGGCTGGGAGTACTGTTCTTCTACCGGAGCGAGGCGAGGGTCTTGGTGGCCTGCGCGGTGCTCCAGACGTCGCTGGCCGTCATCCGGAAGTTCACGTATGCGGCTTCGTACCCGTCGAAGCCGGGCAGCTTGGCGGCCGCCGTGGCGTCGGCCGCCACTGCCACCTCGAAGCCCTGCTCGAGAAGCTCGCGGAGGTGCGACTCCGTGCACAGGTTCGCTGACATGCCCCCGAGAATCACCTGGCTGATGCCGGCCTTCCGCAGTTGCAGGACGAGGTCGTTGGTTTCAGGGCCGAAGACCTTGTGCGGACTCGTGATGACGGTCTTGCCGTCTTCGAGGAGGGGCTTGTATCGAGCGAGCCAGTCCGCGCCCGAGCCCTCGAAGCCGTCGGTCACCAGGGCGCCCTTGCGGTCGAACATGCCGATGTTGTGCATCAGCACTTCGAGCGCGCCGCTGAACTTCCACTGGTGATCTTGCGGGTAGTAGTAGTGCGGGCTGACGAACACCGGGACGTTCGCCGCTTTCGCCGACTTCAGCAGCGCTTCGATGTTTTCGACGGTGTGGTTCTCCTGCACGCTCTGGCCGACGACGCCCCACGCGACACCCTTCGGGCTCAGGAAGTCGTTCTGAGGGTCGGTGATGACGACGCCGACGCGGCCCTTCTCGACGGCCAGACCCGGGCGCGGAATCGGGGCGTCGGCGCGGGCGCCGGCGAAGTGCGGCAGGGGCGGCGGGGCCGCATTCTGAGACGCCGACGGCGCGGCGAAGGTGACAGCGACGATGACGAGCGCCAGGAACGAAACGGTCCAACGAGTGATGACACGCATGATGTCTGCTCCAGAAAATCGTGTGGATGAGGAAGGCCGCGGCCGCTACGCGCAGGAACTGGCCGGCTTGCTGTAGCCGTTGCCCAGCGTGACTTCGGGGAAGTCGATCGGCGTGCCGGCGATGTGGTTGACGTAGTTGCTGAAGATGTTGACGGCGACGTTGGCGATCGTCTCGATGACGTCGCCATCGGTCAGGCCGGCCGCGCGTGCCGCTTCGAACTCGCCATGGCCCAACTCACCGCGACACACCACGATGGCGCGAGCGAGCTTCAGGATCGCGTCGGTGCGCGGCGTGCTCGCCACGGCGTGCCGGGCGTCGGCGATGGCCTGTTCGGTGAGGCCGAGCCGCGCGCCGATGAACGTGTGCGCGCTCAGGCAGTAGCCGCAGTGATTCGTCTCGGCCACCGTCAGGGCGATCTGCTCGCGAAGCCGCCCGTCGAAGCTTCCCGATGCGAGCGCGCCGGAGAGGTTCAGATAGCCACTCAGGGCGGCGGGTGCAGTGCCCAGCACGCGGAAGAGATTCGGGACGGCGCCCAGTTTGGCCTGTACGCCGTCGAAGAGGGGCTTGACCGCACCGGTCGCGATCGTTGGTTCCAGGGGTGCAATACGTTCCATGCGATTGGTCTCCTTGTGAGGCAGTTGCCTGTCTGCCTCATCGGGAGGGCATGGCCCGTACCGAAGCTGGACTACACGTTTAAGTCTTTGAATATCAACTCTTTAACGAACAAACGCGCTCGTGCTGATTGGTGACGACATGTCGTGAATGACGATAATTCGAAATCAAAAGACGAAATGTCGTAAGTTCTGTGCGTGAACCCCACCCTCTTTCCGACGTTGATGGTCGAGACAGCCGCGCAGCGGGGCCTCGACCAGGTGCTCCGCACGCTGGTGCAGGGCCTGGCGCGATGCCCTAACGTCGTGCTGGCCCGCATCTGGCTGGTGCTGCGTCGTGACGAGTGTCCGACCTGCGTGGCCGCCGCTCCGGAGACCGGACGCGCCCTCCATCTCGTGGCCAGCGCCGGGAATTCGTCGGACGCGCGCCGTGACTACGGGCGCACCGCCGGGGCCTTCCACGAGTTCGCGCTGGGCGCGCGGAAGATTGGGACGGTCGCGATGACCGGCGAAGCGCTGCTGGCCACTGATGCGCCCGGGGGGCAGCAGTGGGCGGCGGAGCCCGAGTGGGCGCGCGCCGAAGGGGTGAGGACGCTGGCGGCCCAACCCCTCATCTTCGGCGGAGAGGTGCTCGGCGTACTAGCACTGTTCGATCGCGCGGCGCTCGATCACCACGCGCTCGAGTGGCTGCGGATCTTCGCGGACTACGCCGCCGTGAGCATCGCCAACTCGCGCGCACTCGAAGAGATCGAAGGACTCAAGAGGCGGCTCGAGGACGAGAACTCGTACCTCAAGGCGGAAGTCAGCGACGCGCTCGGTATGGGCGGCATCATTGGCCAGAGCCCGTCCCTGCAGAAGGTCCTGCGGCAGGTGCAGCTGGTGGCCACGACCGACGCCGCGGTGTTGATCGAAGGCGAGAGCGGTACCGGCAAGGAACTGGTGGCGCGCGCCATTCACGATGCCAGCGGTCGGCGTGACCGCGCGCTCATCAATCTCAACTGCAGCGCGATACCCGACACGCTCTTCGAGAGCGAATTCTTCGGCCACGTGCGCGGTGCCTTCACGGGGGCAGCGCACGACCGCCCGGGTCGATTCGAACTGGCGCACGGCGGCACGTTGTTCCTGGACGAGATCGGCGAGGTGCCGCTGGCCTTGCAGCCGAAGCTGCTGCGCGTGCTGCAGGAGCACGAGCTTGAACGCGTCGGAGACACGCGCACGCGCCGCGTGGACGTGAGAGTGATCGCCGCGACGAACCGCGACCTGAAGCAGGAGGTCGACGCCGGTCGCTTCCGGCAGGATCTTTTCTATCGACTCAGCGTGTTTCCCATCGGCGTCCCGCCGCTGCGCGAGCGGCGCGAAGACGTGCCCCTCCTCGTCCAGCACTTCGCGGCGCTGGCCGCCAAGCGTCTGCGCCGACCGGCGCCGCGCATTCGACCGGCGGATCTGGCGCGCCTGGCGGCACTCGACTGGCCCGGGAACATCCGCGAACTGCAGAACTTCGTCGAGCGCGCGATCATCGTCTCGCAGACCGGTCCGCTGCGGCTGGCGCCCGAGCCCGCGCCGCCGTCGCCGCCGCCCGTCGGGGTGACGCACCCACCGCTATCCGCGCCGACGCAGGAGCCACTGACTCGGGCCGACCTGCGCCAACTCGAGCGCGACAGTATTCTTCGCGCGTTGGAGCGCACGGGGGGCAAGGTCTCCGGCGCCGACGGCGCCGCGGAACTTCTCGGCGTACGCCCCACCACGCTGGCATCGCGGATTGCCGCCCTCGGACTACGCGACGTCGTGGCCCGAACCCGCCGGGGCGGCACGATGGGGAACCGTCGGCCGTCTCCCGAGTCCCGATAGCGGCGGCGGTGTAACGCGGCGCTGCCGCGGCCCGTAGAAGGGACAGGGAGGATGACGCCGGATCAGGAACGAGCCCTCGCAGTGCTGATGGCTCGTGCCCAGGAGGCCGATCGCGAGGCATTCGAGCTCCTGCTGGCGGAGCTGTCGGTATTGGTGCGTCAATTCGTGCGCCGGCGCGTGGGTGACGTGGCGTGGGCGGGCGACGTGGAGCAAGAGATCCTCTGGTCGGTGTATCGCGGGCGCCACACCTGGAACCCGTCCCGGCCGTTCATGCCGTGGCTGTATGCGGTGGCCCAGAGCCGCCTCGTCGACGCGATTCGGCGTGAACGCCGTCTGGCGTCCCGGGAGGTGCAGGACGAGCGGCTGGTCGAGCAGGCGGTCGCGCAGCCAGCGGCAACACCGCTCGGCGCTCCTGGTGAGGTGCGCGAAGCGGTGAACAGTCTGCCGGCCACCCAGCGCCGGGTACTCGAGCTCCTGAAGTTCGAAGAACGAACGGTCAAAGAGGTAGCGATGCAACTGGATCTGAGCCCCGGCAACGTCCGGGTCATCGCGCATCGGGCGCTCAAGGCGCTGCGGCGCCTTCTGGAGCGACAGTGAGCGGCCGGTTGTCCTCCATGGAGGTGATGCGCGCACCGCTGGAGCGGGTGACGCCACTCGCCGTGCCGGGAGTCCGCGCGACGCGCTGGGGAGCGGTGACGCTGGTTGCCGTGGCGGCCGTCGTGATCGTCGGTGTTCGCCGGGACTGGGCCGAGGCGCTCTGGTCGGGACCGGCGTGGCTGCACTCGATGCTGCTTGCGGTCACTGCCGCGTGTGGCGCGTGGGCGGCATTGCGACTCGCCGTTCCTGGCGAGGCCAGACCGGGCGTCGTGGCATGGCCACTGGCGCTGGCCGGCGCGTGGGTGGCGAGCGTCGTCGGCGAGTTGGCAACCGGGGCGGTTGCGTTCGACATGGCGGCCGCCGGCCTCGGGTGGCGGTGCATCGTTCGCGCGGCCGTTGGCGCCTCGATTCCTGGAAGCGTCCTGTTCATGCTCGTTCAGCGCGCCTACCCCCTGAACGCGAGACCGACGGCCGTCGCGCTGGCCACCTCCACGGTCGCCGTGGGCGAGCTGGCCGCGGAGTGGATGTGCCCCAACATGCGCGTGATGCACCTGCTGGCCTGGCACGTGGCGCCGCTGCTCGCAGTGATTGCACTCGCCGCCATCGCGCCGCGGCTCGCCGTCGGCAGCGACGGCACCTGGCGACGGCCTCGCCCGGCCGGCGAGGCGTCGCGATGACCCCGATGTCGCCGCGATGGGCATGCGCGCTGTTGTTCGTGGCCGTCACGGCCGTCGATAGCGCCGCGCAGCTGCGTCGGCCGAGAGCCGAAGTCGTCACCCTGGCCGAGACGGACGTCGTGCGGCCCGGCAGTAGCGTGCGGCTCGCAGTTCGCGTGACGCTGCCCGAGGGGCTGCACGTGCAATCCGATGCCCCCAAAGACCCGTCGCTCATCCCGACCGTGCTCACGCTGGAGCCACCGGCCGGCGTCGCCGTGACGGAGATCGTGTTCCCCGAGGCGACTGACTTCGCTGTGGCTGGTATCGACGAACCGCTGAAGGTCTTCGAGCACGAGTTCTACATCGGGATACAGGTCGCGGTGGCCTCGACCGTGCCGGACGGTCAGCTCGCGCTCCCGGCCACGCTCCGCTATCAGGCCTGCAACGACCAGCTCTGCTTCGCGCCGGCCACGGCCGAGGCGCCGTGGCACTTGACGGTGGCGGCGAGCCAGCGTCCCGAGACGACCCACGCCGAGGTGTTCGCCGCCCTTCCGTTCGGAACCGGTAAGGCCCCGGCAGCACCGGCTTCGGGCGCCGCCTCGGCTGTGCCAGGCGCCAGGGAGGGGGACCGGGCGGCCGGCGCTCGGCTGCTCGACGGCTTCGCGATCCAGGCGACCGCCGGCGGCTACCTGGCGACCTCCGACTTCCTCGACTTCGTCCGCGATGCCGAGAGTGGTACGCGGCAGCAGGGCATGTTCGAGGGGCGCGGGCCACTCGCCATCCTCTTGCTCGTCCTCATCGGCGGGCTAGCTCTCAATCTGACGCCGTGCGTCCTGCCGATGATCCCGATCAACCTGGCGATCATCGGTGCCGGCGCGCAAGCCGGCTCGCGCCAGCGCGGGTTCCTGCTCGGCGCCACCTACGGGTCGGCGATGGCCGTCGTCTACGGTGTGCTCGGCCTCGTCGTGATCCTCACGGCCAGCACGTTCGGCATCATCAACGCGTCGCCCTGGTTCAACCTGGTGATCGCCGCGATCTTCGTCGTCCTCGCGCTGGCGATGTTCGACGTGATCGTCATCGACTTCTCGAGTCTGGGCGGCCGTTTCCGGCCGGGCGCCGGCCGTGGTTCGTTCGCGCTCGCCTTCACGATGGGCACCGTCGCAGCGCTCCTCGCCGGTGCGTGCGTTGCACCTGTCGTCATCCAGGTCGTGCTCTTTGCGAGCAATCTCCATGCAGCGGGCAACGCGTCGGCTCTGGCCTTACCGTTCGTGCTGGGCGTCGGCATGGCCATTCCGTGGCCCATTGCCGGTGCCGGTCTCTCGGCGCTTCCGAAGCCTGGCCCATGGATGACGCGTGTGAAGCACGCGTTCGGTGTGCTCATTCTCGGCACGTCGGTGTACTACGGCTATCTGGCCTACGAACTCTTCGCCAACCGAATGGTGGACCCGGACGCCGTCTCGACCAGCGTCGAGGACATGCTGAAGAGCGGCTGGAACGCCGATCTCGCCGAAGGGCTCTCGCGGGCGGCGCAGGACGGCAGGCCCGTGCTCATCGATCTGTGGGCGACGTGGTGCAAGAACTGCCTCACGATGGACAAGACCACCTTCGCCGATCCGGCGGTGACCGGCGTGCTCAGCCGCTACGTGAAGATCAAGTTTCAGGCCGAAGATCCCGACGAGGCGGTCACCAAGGCGGTGATGCAGCGCTTCGGGGCCGTCGGGTTACCGACCTATGTAATCCTCAAGCCGAAGTCGACGGCCGGCAATTGATTCGACAAGAGAGGGCGTCATGCGATTCATCTCCACTCTGCTGCTCCTGGGCCTGATCGCCTCGCCGGCGGTGGCGCAGCGCACGCCACCGGCGGTCATCGCCGAGACCCGCGCGGCCATCGCCGCCGGCGACTTCGTCAAGGCCGAGGGCGCCGTGGCGGCGGATCGCAAGGCCCGAGGCGTGACACCCGAGAACCTCGAGGCGCAATCGTGGCTTGGCCGTGGCGCGCTCGCTGCCAGGCAATACGACAAGGCGGAGCAGTATGCAGAGGCCACCTACGGCCTGGCCACGGCGGAGCTGAAGAAGCGGCCGATGGACCAGGAGCCGCGACTGCCCATCGCCATCGGCGCGGCGATCGAGGTGCTGGGGCAGGTCGGTGCGGCGCGCGGCGAGCGCGCGGACGCCGTGCGCTTCCTGAAGGGTGAGCTGGGGAAGTACCAGAACACCTCTCTTTACAAGCGGATTCAGAAGAACATCAACCTGATCAGTCTGGACGGGCAGACCGCGATGCCCCTCGACGCCGCGGAGTTCGTTGGCGCCAAGCCCCCGTCGCTGGGCAGCCTCAAGGGCAAAGTGGTGCTGCTGTTCTTCTGGGCGCATTGGTGTCCCGACTGCAAGACCATGGGACCGGTGCTCGAGCGCCTGCTCGCGAAGTATGGGCCTCAGGGGTTCACGGTCGTAGCGCCGACGCAACGGTACGGCTACGTCGCCGGCGGCAAGAGCGCGCCGGCGGCGGCCGAGATGGCGTACATCGAGGAGGTACGCGATCGGTCCTATCCGTGGATGGCGGCGCAGCCGGTGCCGGTGAGCGAAAAGACCCACAAGGACTACGGCGTGAGCACGACCCCGACCGTTGTCCTGGTCGACCGCGACGGCCTCATCCGCCTGTACAACCCTGGGCAGATGAAGGAGGAGGCCATCGAACCGCTCGTCCGCGCACTGGTGGAGCGAGGCGCGTCCAGGTCGAATCCCTGACCGGGCTCGTTTCGGGGGCCCGCCAGTGCAATCGCCACTGATGGTCTTGACCCGTGCGGGCTGCACGAGAACGCCGTTGTTGAAGGCCCGGCTGGCCGAGGCGCTTCAACGTCTGGGCGCCGTCGCGGCAGTGGACGTCCTCGATCTGGACGGCCTGCCGGCGGCCGACGCCCGAGGTGGATACGGGACGCCGACCATCCTGGTGGCGGGACGCGACCTCTTCGATCTCCCGGCGCCGACATGGCCGTGGCCGAGCCCGAGCTGACGCCTGTACCCGGGCGGAGTTCCGCCCGTTGACGGCATCGTTCGCGCCCTGATCGAGAAGCTCCGCGACCTGTGAGCGAGCGTCGGACGCCGGTCGGGCGCCCGTGAACACCGCCCGACTCGCGCGCGACTGTGGTCCAGCTCACAGTCCCGACACGGCGCGACGGACGTCTGGTCGCCCACCGCCAGTCACCCGTGGCACCATGCCGTGTGCACGCCTCATCCCGCCGTCGATTCGGAGTCCAACTCTGTGCGCTCGTGGCCGGCGCCGCCCTGGGCGGCTGCCGCACCGGCGGCACGGCCGCGGGAGGCGACCGCATCGACGCGGCCGGACTGATGCGCGGCGCCTGGGACGCCGTGGTCGCCCAGGCACGGGGCACAGTGGTGACGTGGCGAATGTGGCGCGGCGACTCAGCGATCAATCGCTACGTCGACGAGTGGCTCGCACCGCGGCTGCGTGACCTACACGGCGTGGACGTCCGCGCCGTCGAAGGGCAGGGTGCGGAGCTCGTGAACACCCTCGTGACCGAGCGCGATGCCGGGGGCGGCGGCGACGGCACGGCCAGCCTGGTGTGGATCAACGGCGAGACGTTCTCGCAGATGCAGGCCGAGCACCTGCTCGCGGGACCGTGGGCAGAGCGGCTGCCGAATGCCGCCCTCGTCGATGCGGCCTCGCCGATCATCAGCCGCGACTTCGAGCAACCCACCGCCGGATTCGAGTCGCCCTGGGGCACCGTGCAGTTCGCTCTCATCTACGACCCGGCGCGAACCGCGGAGCCGCCGCGGACGATTCCCGCCCTCGGCGACTGGATCCGACGGCACCCCGGTCGCTTCACGCATGACCAGCAGTTCACGGGGGTGACGTTCCTCAAGACGCTGATGTACGGTCTCGGCGGCGGTGTCCAGGCGTTCCAGGGCGGGTTCGACGAGGGCCGCTACCTGCGAGGCCGGGACCGCCTGTTCGAGTGGCTGCGCGACGTCCGAGACTCGTTCTGGCGAGGCGGAACCACCTACCCGCCCGACGTGGCCGCCATGCACCGGCTCTTCACCAATCACGAGATCGACTTCACGATGTCGAACAACCAGAACGAGGTGGTGACGAAGGTGCGTCAGGGGATTCTGCCCGAGGGTGCCCGGGCGCTGCTCCTCGACGAGGGGACGATTGCCAACGCCCACTACGTCGGCGTTCCCTTCAACGCCCCCAACCCCGCCGGCGCCCTGGTGATCGCGAACGCTCTGCTGTCGCCGGAGGCGCAACTCGAGAAACAGCGCGGCGACGTGTGGGGCGACGGCACGGTGCTCGACGTCCCGCGACTCCCGGCGCCGTGGCCCGAGCGGTTCGCCGCTGTGGCCCGCGATGCCGCAGCGCTTCCCTACGACGAGCTGGCGTCGAAGGCGCGTCCCGAAGTGCACCCGCTGTACCATGCCCGCTTGCTCGACGACTGGCGACAGATGATCCGTCAAGGGCGGTGATGGACGGACCGGCGGTGCGCCCCGTGACGACTCCGGTCGTGGCGACGGCTGGCGGTCGACTCGGACCCGTATACGCCGGGCTGCTGCTCGCGGCTCCCGTCGCCGTCGGCGCGATCTACTCGCTGATGGGGGCGATCGGACTGGCGGGTCCAGGCGCCTCCGGCCTGACGGCGCGGCCGCTTCTCGCCGTGGTCGGCGACGCGCAGACGTGGCGCAGTCTCGGCTGGACCCTGGCCACGGCGATGGTCGCCACGGCGATGGCGCTGGTGGTCGCGTGCGCCACCGCGCTGTGGCTGCGGGCCCGGCCCTGGTGGCTGCGCCTCGCCACCCTTCCCATGGCCGTGCCGCACGTGGCCGCAGCCCTCGCGGTGCTGCTGCTCGTCGGGCAGAGCGGCTGGATCTCGCGGCTGAGCGTGGCCCTGGGCTCCACCACCGCACCGGCCGACTTCCCGGCGCTGGTCTACGATCCCGCCGGTCTCGCCCTCATCATCACGTTCGCGTGGAAGGAGTACCCGTACCTGCTGCTGACGGCCGTGGCGGTACTGTCGACCGACACCAGCGATCTGGAAGGCGTCGCGCGCACCCTCGGGGCGTCGCCGACCCAGACCTTTCGACGTGTGACCTGGCCGCTGCTCTGGCGCGGGGTCGCGCCGGCCGTCCTCGCGACCTTCGCGTATCTCATCGGTCAGTACGAGGTGCCGGCCCTCCTCGCTCCCGGCGATCCGTTGGCCTACCCCCTCCTCGCCTACGAACGCTCGATCGACCCGACGCTGACGCGTCGCGCCGAAGCGCACGTTCTCGGCCTGATCGCGCTGGCCGCGGTCGCCGTGCTCGTCGCGCTGCATGCCTGGTGGCAGGCGCGTCACGATTGGACGCGATCATGACGGCACGGCGACTGGCGTGGCCGGCGCTGACGGCGTGGGTGCTGGCGCCTCTGGTCGTCCTGGTGGTGCGCGCCGTCGGCCGCACCTGGCCGTTCCCTGAGCTCTGGCCGTCGAGCATGCGGGGAGGCGCGCTGGTGGCGCTCGTCGATGCGCGGCTGCTGGCCGCGTCGACGACGAGCCTCGCCCTCGCGGTGTGGACCGGCGTCACGAGCAGCGCACTGGCCTTCGCCTTCGCCCGCTCGCTGGCCCGTGCGCCACGGGCCGTCCGGACGACGGCACTCGCACTCGCCCTGCTGTCGGTGGTGGCGCCCCCGGTCGCCCTGGCGCTCGGCCTGCAGGTCGCGATGCTCGGCCTGGGCTTGTCTGGCACGGTGTCCGGCGTCTACCTCGCGCACCTCGTGCCCGCCACGGGTTACCTCACGCTCTTCGCGGCCGGGGTGTTCTCGGCCTACGATTTCACCGTGCACGACGAGGCCCGGACCCTCGGGGCGACGCGCTGGCACGTGGCGACGCGAGTGGCCTGGCCGCTGCTTCGACCACGGCTCGTCGAGGGCGCGCTGCTCGGCGCCCTGGTGTCGTGGGGGCAACTCGCGCTGACGCTGCTCGTCGGCGGCGGGCTCGTGCGCACGCTGCCGGTCGAGCTCCTCGCGTTCCTGCGCGCTGGTGACGATCAGCTCGGCGCTGCCGCCGCACTCGTCCTGACGGTGCCGCCACTGCTGGGACTTGGACTGGTCCAGACGGCGACACGTCGCTCGGGCGCGACGTGGTGACGCCACCGAACGCTCTGCGCGTCGAGGCGCTCCGCGTGGCTTTCGGCGATCGCGAGGGACTTCGGTCCATCGACCTCGACGTGGCACCCGGTGAACGCCTGGCGCTGCTCGGGCCGTCGGGCAGCGGCAAGACCTCGCTGCTGCGCTCGCTGGCGGGACTGCAACCCGTGCTGGCCGGCCGCATCACCGTGGACGGACGTGACGTCACGAGGCGTGCGCCGGAACAGCGTGGCATCGTCTACATGCACCAGACGCCGTCGTTGTTCCCGCACCTGTCGGTGCTCCGCAACGTCACCTTCCCGCTCGACGTGCGCGGGCATTCGCGCGCCGAGGCCGACCGGCGGGCCCGGGAAGAGCTCGCGCGCGTGCGGCTGGAAGCGTTCGCCGACCGCGCTCCGTCGACGCTCAGCGGGGGACAGCGGCACCGGGTCGCACTGGCGCGCGCGCTCGCCGCTGCCCCCCTGGTGCTGCTGCTCGACGAGCCGTTCGCCTCACTCGATCCCGCGTTGCGTAGCGAGGTGCGCGACGCCTTCGTGCGGGTGCTGTTCGAGAATCAGGGACCGGCGACTATCGTCGTCACCCATGACGTGGACGAGGCGGCCGCACTCGGGGATCGCGTTGCCGTGCTGCTCGAGGGCGGCGTCGCGCAGTCGGGCCCGCCCGCCCACGTCTTCGCCCGCCCCGCGACGTTCGCCGTCGCCAGGTTTCTCGGCACCACCAACGTCATGGCCGGCCGGCGTGACGCCGAGGGAGTGGTGCACACGCAGTTCGGTTCGTGGCGCTCGCCTGGTCGGGCTGGACTGATTCACGTGGCCGTGCGACCGACGCACGTTCGGCTGAACCGTGGGGAGATGCCAACGGAGTCGAGCGGCGTCCTGGTGAGCGCCGTCGCGGTCGTGGACTCGATTCACGAGCGCGTGAGCGGGACGTTCGTCGGTCTCCGCTGGCCGGCGGATGCGGCGGCGGCGCCGTGGACGGCCGCCCTGTCCGGTACCCCGCCCAGGGCGGGCGAGCGCGTGACCGTGGTGATCGATCCGCGCGATGTCCATCTCATCGACGCGGTGGACGAGGCGCCCGCCGATGTTCGATGACTACTTCCGCGCATGGAAGGAGCGCCTCCTCGCGCCGGTCGCGCGCCTGCTCGGGCCACGTGTCGCGCCGAACGTGCTGACGGTGAGCGCGGCTGCGGCCGGCGCGGCCTGTGTCGTCACCGCGTGGCAGGGCCGCCACGGCATCGCCCTCGCGCTGTGGTGGCTGAACCGGGTGCTCGACGGCCTCGACGGCACCCAGGCACGGGTGCACGGGCGGCAGTCGGCGTTTGGCGCCTATCTCGATATCGTGCTCGACTTCGGCGTCTACGCCGGCGTGCCGATCGCGCTCGCTGTGCACGACGGCACCTCGACGACGCTGACGGCCGCGTTGGTGCTGGTGGCGGCCTTCTACGTCAACGCCGCCTCGTGGATGTATCTGGCGGCCCTGCTCGAGCAGCGTCAGCAGGGGGCTGCGTCGCGTGGGGAGCTGACGACCGTCACGATGCCGCCAGGACTCGTGGCCGGCACCGAGACGGTGGTGGCCTACTCGCTGTTCCTGCTCTGGCCGGCCGCCCTGGCGCCGCTGTTCACGGCCTTCGCAGCACTGGTCCTCGCCGGCGTCGTCCTTCGGCTCCGCTGGGCGTCGCGACACCTCGACTGACCGCTGCCTTCGGTTCGCGGCTCAGAACCGGACGCTGGCGCCGAACTGGAACTGACGGGCGGGTCCGGCGGCGGTGGGCTGGAAGGCGAGCGTGCCGTTCTCGTCAGGACGCACGCCGCTGGCGCCGAAATTGAAGAAGCCAGAGAAATTGGTCCGGTTGAACACGTTGAAGACGTCGGCACGCAGCTGGACGCGGGCGCGGCCGACCCGCACGTCGCGCAGCAGCGACAGGTCGAACTGCACGAAGCCCGTGGTGCGCTCGCTGTTGCGGCCGACACCGGCCGGCCGGTCGTTGAAGATCGTGTCGCCGTTGTCGTCGCGTCCCGTGGTGATGTTGAGGGGCTGACCACTCGACAGAAACAGCACCGGCACGACGTCGAAGACGTTCTCGATCTGCACGAGTCCGTGCGCTGCCAGCACATGTCGCCGGTCGTTGAGACTCGGTCCCCACTCGTCGCCGGGCCGGCGGGAGTCGACCGGGCGGAAGTTGATGTCGTCGGTATCGTTGCGCGTGCGTGACAGCGTGTAGGCGATGTCGAACGCCACGCCGCGGGCCAATGGCCGGCGCACGGTGAGATAGAGCCCGTCGAATTCGCTTCGTCCGCTCGACTGATCCTGCTCGACGAGGCGCACGCCACCCGCGGCCGGCACCGTGGGGCGAGTGGCGTCGGCGTCGGCCACCGTACGCGTCACGCCCGCCGAGACCGACGCCGGGGCGTTCACGTCCACACGGCGAATCAGATTGCGGCCACGGGCATGCACCGCGTCGACCGCTACCGCCAGCGTGTCGCTGACCGACAGGATATAGCCGATCGACACCTGTTCCGTGCGTGGGCTGCGCAGCGCTGGATCGAACACCTGCACGTTGCGCGGTGGCAGCTCCGCGAGCGGCAACTGGCCCACCGCGTCCCGGGCGACGGTGTCGGGGAAGGAGGGTGGCGAAAACGCCGTGCCCGGAGCGAACGTGACCGAGACGGCGCCGCCGTTCGGGTCGTTGAAGATCGTGTCGGAGACGACCGCGAATGGAATGCGTTCGTAGAACCAGCCGTAGCCGCCGCGCACCTGATGCCGGGGGCTGCCACTAGGCGTCCAGCTGACGCCGAGTCGAGGCGCCACGTTGTTGGTGTCGCCGTCGTTGACCGGAGTATGGGTCGCCGAATCGTAGTCCCAGCGGGCGCCCAGCGTCAGCGTCAGGTTCGAGCTCGCCCGCACCGCGTCCTCGACGAACGTCGCCGCGAGCGTCTGCGCGCGGGAGACGGCGGGATTCACGAAACTCTGGGAGTAGGACAGTACGGCGACATCGCGCGGCAGATCAGCGACCGTGACGAACGGGCCTGCCGGGGTGACGGCACGACCCGCGACGTCGACGACATAGGCGCCGCGTGCGCCGGGTCCGGACCGGATCGTGAAGTCGCCACGCAGCACGTCCACTCCGGCACGGAGGGTGTGACGGCCGGCGGTCCACGTGTGGACGTCGCGCACCTGCAGATCCGTCTCGGTCCAGAAGAAGTTGTCGCTGACCCCGCCGATGGTCGCCAGGGTGGCGCCACGATCGGTGATGACCACCCGCGGGCCCGCGGCGAGCGGCCGCCAGTCGGCGCGTAGCTGGCCGACCATGACACCGAGCTCGTTGACGCCGCCCGCAGCGATTGCGCGATGGCTGAGCGATGCCACCTGATTGCGGTAGCTCACCTGCAGGCCGGCAGAGGGCAGCGTGAGACCGCCGATGAAGCCGGCGTCGCCGTCGTGCGTCAGGTCGGAGAACTGGTAGCGCACCGTCGTCGAGTGCTGGTCCGACCATCGAGCGTCGAGCTTGCCCGTGAGCGCCTGGCTGTCGAACCGCGTCGGCGCGAGACCGGCCGCCAGCGGAGAGGTCAGGATCGCATCCTGCCGCTCGCGTGTCACCTCGCCGTCGGCGAAGTAGAAGAGCCGATCGGCGACGACCGCGCCGCCGATGTGTCCGCCGGTCTGGTGCCGCCGGAAGCTGTCGTCGACGATCGCGCCGGTACCGTCGCGGGGGGCGAAGAAGTTCGGCGCGTCGATGGCGGCGCCGGGGCGCCAGGTGTAGAACACCTCGCCCGCAGCCCGATTGCTACCAGCGCGCGTGGTCACCGAGAACACACCGTTGCCCGTCCGGCCGTGCTCGGGCGCGTAGGCGTTCACGAGCACTCGAACGTTCTCGGTAGCGCCGATGGTCACGGGCACTTTCGGGCCGCCCAAGAAGAGGTCCGTGTTGTCGAAGC
Organism: uncultured Bifidobacteriaceae bacterium; assembly: GCA_964442845.1. Lineage (GTDB taxonomy): Bacteria > Acidobacteriota > Vicinamibacteria > Vicinamibacterales > UBA2999 > CAWAYR01. The sequence continues at coordinate 106,117 of CAYUAX010000001.1, forward strand.
CATCCACCGTGTAGTTGGCGGTGAGCGACGAGGCCCCGTTGATCGTGAGGCGCGGCGCGAGGTTGTAGAAGCCCCGCGCGGGCGCCGCGCCGGGCACGAGGTAGGCCACGGACAGCAGGTCCCGGCCATTGATCGGCAGCCGCGCCACTTGCGCGGCTGTCACCTGGCCGCCGAGCGCCGGCGACACCGAGCGCTGCACGGGTCCCTCCGCGGCGACGACGCGGACCGACACGTCGAGCGCGGCTGCCAGCGTCAGGCTCACCATCCGGCGCTCGCCGGCCGAGAGCCCGTCGATCGTGACCGGCCGAGCCACGAGGCCGGGCGCCTCGGCGCTCAGTTCGAACGACATGGCCAGCGGCAGGCCGGCGAACTCGAACGCGCCGTCCGAGCGACTGACCGCCTCCCGCCGCAGGCCGGCGCCCGGCGCCGCGAGCCTGACGACGGCGTTCGGCACGACATCGCCCTGAACGTCGCGAACGGTGCCGCTGAGCGAGGCGCCAATCTGCGCCTTGGGAGACGTCGCGGTGACGGAGGACAGGAGCAGGCCGACCAGCGCAATGACCCGAAGGTGAAGCATGACGTCGAGTCTAGCGAGCGCATCCACGCCAGGCTGTGAGCCGGCTCACAGATTCGCCAGCCCCGGCTGCATAGGCTGGTGCGCGTGGGACATGTCATCGAGGTCTTCGTCAGCCGGCATTGTCCGGCGAGTCCTGCGGCCGCGAAGGCGGTGCGCGACTTCGGGGGGACCGTGCCGGACCTGCGCCTGGTGACGCGCGACCTCGAGTCGCCAGGCATCGTGCAACTGGCACGGGCGCGCCGCCTCATCGCCACGCCGGCGACCGTCATCGACGGGCGGCACGTGATCTACGGCGTCCCCCGGTGCGAGGCGTTGCTGCGCGGCCTGTATCACCAGCCGCCGGTCGAGCCCGAGGTCCTCGCGGCGTTGTGCCGGCCTCCGGCGCTCAGGCCAGACGGCTATACTCGCTTCGTGGCCGCGCGCAGCAAGATCTGGTACCTCCAGCACTTCCGGATGCTCGATGCGCTGTCCGAGAGTCAGATGCAGCGGATGGACCAGATGACGACCATGCTCGACGTGCCCCGCGGCGAGCGCATCTATCTGACCGGCGATCCCAGCGATCTGATCTTCCTGCTAAAATCCGGGGCGGTACGCATCTCGTCGAGCGGCGCGGACGGGCAGGAGTCGATTCTGGCGTTCTTGCATCCAGGCGATCTCTTCGGCGAGCTGGCGATGGTCGACGATGCCCCCCGCGATCACCTCGCCACTGCGCATGAAGACACGGTGCTGTGTGCAATCAATCGCGAAATGGTCGTGCAGCTCGTGCAGCAGGTGCCCACTCTGGGCTACCGCATCACGAAGCTGATGGGGCTGCGGCTCCGCCGCTTCCGTACGCGCGTGCAGGAGCTGCTCTGCAAGGGCGCGCCCGAACGCCTCGCGCACACGCTCCTCGATCTGGCGACCGAGTGCGGCGTGCGGGACACTCGCGGCGTAAAGTTGCGGATCCGCCTCAGTCAGAGCGACCTCGGCAACCTCGTTGGTCTCGCCCGGGAGACCGTCAACATCGTCCTCCAGGACTTCCGACAGCGAGGACTGATTGAAGTCGACGGGCGACGGATTCGAATCGTCGATGAGGCTGGGCTTCGCCGCATTGCATGACAGTATGGGCCGTGTAAGAACGCTGCGTTCGCGACGTAGAGAGTGCGCGTGTCGGCGCAGGGCGCCGACGGCGACAGGGCACGCGTCTGCGTCCCGCCGGCGCGACGAGAGGTAGGGCGATGGCTCCCGCGGCGCACTTGGAGCATCTGTGGTTCAGACTCCGCCCGGAGCGCTCGAAAATCCACACCTTGTAACCGGCGCTGAGCAGCTCCATACCGGCACTGCACCCCGGGCCGCACGCTCGCGGGGGCCTTGTCGCCGCCGTTCACGGGGAACGGCGTGCTCAAGGCCATGATGAACGCCGTCGAGTTGGCCTCGGCACTGCGCGAGCCGGATTCGATCGGCGAGTTGCTGCGGCGGTCGAGCAAAGAACAGGCGGCGGGCGGGAATCGCGTGACGGAACTGGGTGTACAAATGGAGCGCGCGTTCGTCTGGGAAGCTCCGGACTTCTCGACCATGACCGAGCCGGCGGCGAGAGCGTGGTGGACCACATCGATCCGTTTTCCCGAGGGCTTCAGCCATATCGCTCCCTGGCAACGCGCCGGCCGGCTCTTCGACCTGACTCGCCGAACCGACCGCCTCTCCAACTCCCGCACGTCTACCATGATCGGCGTGTCGACTCGCGCTGCGGCAGCGCTTTGGGCGAGGCGGAACTCCTTGGTGGTTTGAGGACGTGTACCGAGCGGGCTCACGCCCGCGCCTGTGCTATCGAGCAACTCTCGATCGCCTACGAGCGGCGACCTCGGCGGCGATCGCACCGAGAGCTCCCAGCGCAAGCACCGCGCCGCCATGCGCTGTGAGCACGTGCCACGGATCGGAGACCGGGCACATCAGTCGCCAGGTGGCGTCCGCGGTCATCCCGGCCCCGGCACCGAACAGTGCGCCGGTCAGCCACGGCAGCCCGGGGAGCGTCCGGCCGAGGAGTCCACCGGCGAGTAACAGCAGCGGGGCTGCGGCGAAGACGCTGCCTTGAAAGCAGAACGTGCCCGCTCGCCAGGGCGGCAACGCCTCGCCCAACGTCGTCGGGCTCACCGCGTAGGTCAGCGACGTCACCCCGATCACGAGGACGGCCGCCGCGCCGAGTGCGCCGCCCAGCAGACGCGTTGGCAGGCGGCGATCCGGACGCCCCTCGGTAGCTCCGGCCCAGACGAACCAGATGCCGGTCATGAACTGGACGGCCGACACGCCCCACGTCAGCCACGGACCGAGCTGCTGCGCGTCACTGCGGACGCCCACGTACAGTGGCAGTCCGACGAGCACCGCCAGGGCGAGCGGCAGCCACCGTCCGACGCCGCCGACTGTTGACGCCGGGCGGACCGGCGCGAGGTCCGCCTCCACTCGTGTCAGGAGATCTGGCGGAGGCTCCATCGGTCGGTGGCTCATGGTCGCTCCTGTCCGGCGGAGAGCGTCGCACGCAACGCCGCCATCGCGCGACTCGAGCGGGCCCGCGCTGCAGCTGGCGTCACTCCGGTCATGCCGGCAATTTCCTCGAACGTGAACCCCCACACATGGTGGAGCAGCAGGGATTCGGACTGGTCGATGCCGAGTGCGGCGAGGGCGCGTTGCACGAGGTCGCGCGCGGCCAACGAGTCGGCCTCCGCAGGCACCGGGATCTCTGGCGGGGAGTCCGAGGCCTGGTGGACCGCCGAAAACCGCGACGCCGCGCGGCGGTGCATCAGGAATACGTTCCTCGCCAAGCCAAACGCCCACGGGGCGACCGGGCGGGTCGGATCCCACGACGCCCGCGATCGATGCATCTGCAGAAAGGTCTCCTGCAGCAGGTCATCCGCGACGTCGTGATGCCTCGTGAGGTATCCGAGGTACCGCCGCAGCGGCGGCGCCAGCAGCGCGTACAGGTCCTTGAACCCCTCGAGGACGCCGCTCTGATAGGCCACCATCATGTCGCGCGCGGCCGACGCGTCGATCGATCCACTGCTCGCCTCTGTGGTGTTTGCCGGGAGCTCGGCGTCTGTGACGCCGGTCGACCGCCGGGCGCGATCGTCCATCACCTCACGGTGTCACAAAGGCGCGAGCCGCGGCAAACCTGTCACTCGAAGCCGCACCAGCCATGGAGCGGCGGCGGAACCCGATTCCGACGAGGAGAGACGAATGATCACCCAGGCCCCGACTCCAGTGACCCCGCTCGCACAATTGCGCCTCCTGTTCTCGATGAACCACAGCCTGCTCACGAAGAACCTCGACGGCGTCAACGACGCCCTCGCGACGGCCAGGCCCGGCGACGGAAACGCCATCGCGTGGTCGCTGGGTCACATCGTGTACTGGCGCCAGGCCATCCTCGGCATGCTCGGCGGCCGCCCGGTGTGGAACGACGGAGACGCTGAGGGCTCCAAGGGCACCTCGCGCGATCTTCCTGCCACCATCGACAAGTCCTGGGCGGAGATCGGCGAGGCCTACCGCGAGAGCCATGACCGACTGATGGCGGCACTGGCGGCGGCCGACCCGGAGCCCGACGCGTTGAAGGGGCTGACCCAACTGCAGTGCCACGAGACCTATCACGTGGGCCAGATTGCGCTGGCCCGCCGCGTGGTCGGCCTGCCAGGGGCGATCTAGTTCGCGCTCACGTCGCCTGTCCTTTACCCAATCCCGAGTCCGGAGGTGTCATGAGAACTCTCATCCTGCGCATCACCATCGCGTGCATCCTCGCGGCTTCCGCACTGAACGGTGTGGCACGAGCACAGACCCCGCCATCGCTCGTCGGCGCCATGTCGGCTGTGGCGCTCGACCGCCTTGCCAGCGTCGAGGCGGCGGGCGCCCAACTCGCCGAAGGTGACTACGACTTCAAGCCGGCGCCCGGCGCCCGCAGCTTCGGCGAGCTCGTGGCCCACGTGGCCGACACGAATCGTGCCTTCTGTTCGGCCATTGCCGGGGCTCGCGAGCCGATCGGCACCGAGGTCGAAAGGACCGTGCACGCCAAGGCGGCCATCGTGACCGCGCTCAAGGCCTCGACCACACTGTGTCAGAAAGCGCTCGCCACCCTGACCGATGCCACTCTGCCAGCGCCCCGCGCGTTTGGCGGCGGCGCGCTCATCGATGGCACCCAGATTCCGGTGCGAGACATGCCGGCGGGACTGCTCGTGATGCTGCTGGCGTCCCACACCGAGCGCGAATACGGGAAGCTGACCCTCTACCTGCGCACCAAAGGCCAAGTCCCGCCGACGAGCCGGCCTCGAGGGCGCTAAGCCTTCACCTCGCGACTCAGAGGCCACGGCAATTCCAAGACCCTGCCTCGGAGACGCTAGCGCTGGTGCTCGAGATAGCTTTGCGGGCACGATCTTCGGGTTCTGTGACCGTGCATGCGGTGCAATGAGGTGACAAGACGACATCGCCGTCAACTACTTGCGGAGTGGGCCGTGGGCGGGACTGACGTTGGTCCGCAACGAGACAGCCCGCAGCTAGGAAATCCCGGCTTGAATGGCCGGCGATCCTGATGGTCTGGCGGGCGCGACGAACCTCGGTCACGCGCGAGTAGGTGCCGGAAACCCCCTCGCGCGGAGCTGCGGGAGCCGCTTCCGCGGAAATGAGTGCCGTTTGCTCTGCGCGCCCTGCATCCGCCGTCCAAGGCTTCGCGTCAGCCACGTCTCGCAGGAGTCGCTTCCAGCTGGCTGGAGCGTGATGGAGACCGCCTCCCCAGCCTCATTGACGCCCCCGGTCGGTACCAAGCCGAGGGGCCGGCACTCCCGGACGAGCCGTCCAAAGAGCCCGAAGTCGAACCATCGACCTCGAGTGGACACTGTCGACGGTTGTCGGTGCGCGGCTGACGCGTAGGGCGATCTCCCGTGTCGAGAAGCCTGCAGCCTTCAACCTGAAGATTCGGCGCTCAAGGCTGGTCAGCTGGTCGAGCAGTTGACTTAGGAGCACCCTGGCCTCGACGTCGGCGGCAGTGACGGCCTGCGCTCTAGGTCTCGCGCCGGCCTCAGGTCGCTGCCTGTCGGCCATCAGTTGCACGACTCGCTCGCGGCCTAGCCGCGTCCGCGAAATCGCCGCCGACCGGATGGCCGTCCATGCGTATGAATACAGGTGCTCGAGCACGTGTCCGCCCGATTCCCGCCTGACGATCCGTCTCGCGGCCTCCTCCAGCACTTCTACGCAAGCCGTGTCGTCCAGCGTCGGGAAGCCCGCGCGAAGCCTCGGCAGCCACGCCAGCGCGGCATCAGCAACGCGCGCCGCGAAGGGTTGTCCTGAACCATCAACGAGAAGAACTGGTGGTCTGCGCATCGGCACCTCCATGACAGTGCGCCGGTGACAACAGCAGTTGTCGTGCCGATCTCGCGCAGAACGCTCGCGTTGAACATGTCAGCAGCGCCCTGACTGCAAGAACGCTCGGTTCTTCAGCGTTCTTGTCGGTAGAGACGCATGCGGACCACCGAACCGAAATCCCGGGACGCTCAGCGTCAACCGGCGTTGCATTGCGGAAGCTGCAACGCGACGGCGGCCCTGAGCTGGCAGTACCTGCACGTCACGGAGGCGAGGATGAGACTCAGTCAGACCACGCTACGCCGCATGCCATCGCTCGTGGTGAGCGCGGCGGTCGTGCTCCTGTGCGCGGCACCGGCCCTTGCGCAAGCGCCGTGGGAGCGCGCGGCGACGAACCTCGAGACGACGTTCACCGGTCCACTTGCGCGGTCGCTCGCGCTCGTCGCCATTGTGATCGGCGGCCTCATGTTCATGTTCGGTGAGGGAGGCGCCAAGCGACAGATCTCAGGCATCGTGTTCGGTGGCGGTCTGGCGCTCTTCGCCACGCAGTTTTTGACGTGGCTTTTCTGAGTTCCCCATGCCTGCCACGTCCCATCTGGCGACTGCCTTGGCGCCCCGGCCCGTGGTGAAGGCGCTGCATCGTCCCTTGACGCTATTCGGCGTCGACCGCCGGCTGTTCTTCCTGGCACTCATGGCCGGGGCCGCGGCGTTCAACCTGTTCTACTCGTTCTTGGCCGGCCTTCTCGTGACAGGCACGGTCTACGTGAGTGCGCTGCTGGCGACCTGGCACGACCCGCAGTTCCTGGCGATCGTGCTCGCGGCGAGCAGGAGCCGACGCAGGTACGACCTCGGCAAGCACGCGCTGGTCGACGTCGAGGTGCGGCGATGAGGCGCGTGACCCGCATCGTCCGGGACTATCGCGAGTCCGGCGCGGCGAACGAGCTGCTTGCCGTCTGGGGGTTCGTCGGGGACGGCACGTTCGTGACGAAGGCCGGGCACGTGGGGGTCGGCTACCGCGTGGGCGGCGTAGACCTCGACGGGCAGACGGCTGACCAGCGCCAGTCCCTGGCGCGTCGGATGGAGGCGGCGCTCAGACTCCTCGACGAACGCGTGCGCGCGTCGCAGTATCTGCTCAAGCGCGTTCATCCGCCGTTCGTGGCTGCGCCCTGTCGCCTTCCCGTCCCGCAGGCCGCGCTCGAACGCCGGGCGCGCGACCTCAATGCCCGTGTGCCTGCACTCCACGTGTTCGAGCACGTTCTCGTGCTGCTTTACGAGCCATCGTCCCTGACCGCCACGGGCTACTGGCGCCGCCAGTCGTGGCGGGAAGTCATCCATCGGACGCTCTCCGCCGAGCACACCGTGGCACTGCTCGAGGCTGAGCTGGAGCGCGCGGTCACGACGCTCCACCGTGTCGCCGCCAGCGTCGAAGTGCAGCTCTCCGAGGTGGGGCTCACGAGGCTCGGCTCGGCCGACACGTTCCAGTTCCTGCGGCGCCTGGCGAACTACGACGCGGACGTGCTGGCGGCCGTGCCCGCAACGCCGACGACGCATCTGGACTACTTCACGGCCGACTCTGCCGTGGAGTGCGAGCGCGACCACCTGCGCGTGGGCCGGCGGCACGTCCGCGTGCTCTCGATGCGGGAAGCGCCAGCCAAGACGTTCGCCCAACTGCTCACGGGACTGCTCGCGGTACCCGGGGAGTTCGTTGCGTGCTTCGAGTGGCAGCGGATCGCCCCCGACCGCATGCGCCGCGATATCCAGACCCGACGTCGGCACTTCTTCAACAAACGGGTGTCCCTGGTGAACTACGTCGCGCCCGACACCCGCCCTGAGGAGATGCTCGTCGACGACTCGGCGACGGCCACGGTGCGGGCCCTCGGCGACGCTCTGACCGACATCGAGGTCCACGGGCACATCTTCGGTGCCTGTTCGCTCACGCTCGTGCTGCACGGGGAAGAGCCCCGGGCGGTCCAGCACGCCAGTGCGGAAGCGCGGAAGGTCCTGGCGGCCCACGACGGCGCCTTCTTCGAAGAGACCTACAACCTCCTCAATGCATGGCTGGCGGTCATGCCGGGGAATGGTGCGCACAATCTGCGACGCCTGGCGCTGCTGGAGACGCACGCGGCAGACCTGAGCTTCCTGTTCACCGTGGACACGGGCTCGAGGGGCGACGGGGCGTGGCGAGCGCCAGGGGCTCCCCAGCCACCGCTCGCGATCTTCGAAACGCCGCACGGCACGCCGTTCGCGTTCCACCTGCACGACGAGGACGTCGGGCACACGCTCGTGTTGGGAGCGACCGGGTCGGGCAAGAGCTTTCTGTTGAACTTTCTGATCACGCACGCCCAGCAGTTCGACCCGTTCACGATCGTGCTCGACTTGGGCCACAGCTACCGGAGGCTCGCCGGTCTCCTGGGCGCGAGCTACGTGACACTCGGCCTGCGGCACGACTCGGTGCGCATCAACCCGTTCGCCCTGTCGCCGTCGCCGGAGTCCCTCCACTTCCTGCACGCATTCGTGCGAGTTCTGCTCGAAGGACAGGACGGGTACCGCCTCAGCGACCTGGAAGACCGCGAACTCTACGAGGCTATCGACAGCCTCTACGTGCTCGACCGCCCGCAGCGGCGGCTGTTCACGCTGGCCAACCTGCTCCCGCGCGCGCTGTCCGGCCGTCTCGCCAAGTGGGTCGACGGCGGGCGCTACGCCGCCCTCTTCGACAACGTCGAGGACACACTTTCTTTCTCCCGCCTCCAGGTCTTCGACTTCGAGGCCATGCGGGAGTTCCCAGCCCCACTGGAGCCGCTGCTCTTCTATGTCCTCCACCGCGTCAACGCGGAAGTCGTCGACCCGGCCGCCGCCGCGACGCTCAAGCTCTGTGTGATGGACGAAGCCTGGCGCTTCATCCAGCACCCCCGGTTGCGCGCCTACGTGCAGGAGGCGCTCAAGACCTGGCGGAAGCGGCACGCCGCCATGATCCTGGCCACGCAGTCCATCGACGACTTCGCCTCGGCGGACCTGCTGCGCGCCGTCGTGGAGAGCTGCCCCACGAAGCTGCTGCTCGCCAATCCGGCGGTGGATCGCCGGCAGTACGCGGAGCTGTTTCAGTTGAACGAGGAAGAGCTGGCCCTTGTGGCCGGGCTGACGCCCAAGCGGCAGCTGCTGCTCAAGCGGCCCCGCCTCACCAAGGTGCTGACCTTGACCGTGGACGCAGAGAGCGCCCGGGTGTTCGGCACCACGCCTGTCACCCCAAGTCAATCCCCGGAAGCGGATCGCCTGTTGGCGGTCACCCGAGGGACCGTGTCGTCGTCTGGGAGGTTGTGAATGGCTCGACGTGTGCCTCTTGTGCTGCTCGTGATCGGCGCTCTCCTGGCTGCAGGCCCTCCCCTTCACGCTAACCAGGACGGCGTCCGCGAGGTCTCCGTGTCGTCGCACACCCTAGTGCCGCTCCAAACCCGCGTGCGCTACACGACGATGATCGTGCTGCCGGAGCGGGACGAGATCCTCGACGTGATCTGCGGTGACCGGGACTACTGGGTCATCAGCGCGACGCGCAACATCGCCCACGTCAAGCCGGCCAAGGCCGGCGCCGAGACCAACCTGAACCTCGTCACGGCGTCCGGGGCCATCTACTCGTTCGTGCTCACCGAGAAGGCCGCGCCCCCGGACCTCAAGGTCTATGTCGCGTCCGACGAGATTCGCGCGCCGCAGACGCCGCGGCTCTTCACGGCGGCCCACGTCGAGGCCCTCGAAGCGCGCCTGACCGAGGCGAGGAGCGTGGTCGAGGCGACCGAGCGGCGCGCGGTGGAGTCAGCTGCGGCGTACCGCCAGCACTACCCCGCGTCGTTGCAGTTCCCTTACGTCGCCCCCACCTACGGACGACCGTTCTTTGTCCGAGCCATCTGGCACGACGGCGAGAAGACGTACGTGAAGACCGACGCGAAAGAGCTGCCGGCGATCTACGAAGTCGTGGACGGGACACCCAGCCTCGTCAACTTCCAGGTGGACCGAGGCACCTATGTCGTGCCCAAGGTGCTCGACCGAGGCTACCTCGCGATCGGCCGGCAGAAATTCCCGTTCGAGCAGGTGGAGCGTTAGCGTGGCGACGGCTCCCGACCCGACGCCGGGCACCGTCCCGGTGACGGACCATCGGCCGACGCCGGCCGGGGTGTTCCCACGCCGGCTGCAGACGTGGCTGATGGCGGGCTTGGCGGCGGGCATCGTCGGCATCATCCTGCTCGCCGGCGAGCCCTCGCCGCCTGCGTCGAGGCCCACGGCGCCCGCCGCGGTCGCCACCCCGTCGGCCGACCGGGTGCGCGACTACCAGGACCGCCTGAGGGCCATGGAGGCGCGTGCGGCCTTGGACGCCGCCGCCGCCGCGGCCCCGCCCGAACCGTTGTCATCGACGGAAGTGACGATGCGGACTGGGTCCGAGGATCCCACGGTCGCCGATCGCCGCCGCCGCGAGTACGAGAGTCTCTTCGCCAGCAACGTCGTGCTGTCTCGCCGGGCCGACGGCAGCCGTCCGCTCGACGGCGCCGCCGTCCCTGCCCAGACGGGCGCCGCGCTGGATCGCCTGGCGCCGGTCCCGTCGGCGGATGCCCTCGCCGACGCCGTCGTCCGCGCCAGCCTCCGCGGTGGGGCCCAACCCCTCGCGGCCGCTGTATCCCCGCCGGCAGCCCTGGACGACCCGCCGCAGGTGAATGTGCCCCAGGCGCCGGCACAGACCGACCCGATCTCCGCCGCCGGCCCGCTGCACCGCCTCCTCGAAGGCACGTTCATGGACGCCGTCCTGGCGAACCGCCTCGACGGCACCGACGCGGCGCCGGTCATCGGGCTCGTCACCAACCCCGTGTATGCGCACGCCGGGCACGTCGTCGTCGTACCGGCTGGGGCACGCGTCATTGGCGAGACGCGGCCCGTGCGCACCGTGAACGATACCCGCCTCGCCGTCGCGTTCCATCGGTTGGTGATGCCCGACGGTCGGACCTATCGCCTCGAGCAGACCCGGGGCCTGAATGCCCGCGGGGATGCCGGGTTGCGAGACCAGGTGAATCGGCACTACTGGGCCACGTTCGGTGCAGCCGGCGCCGTGGGCCTCATCAGCGGCCTCGCGCAGTGGCTAGGCACCGCCGGTCTGCCTGGCGACGGCAACAACACCGTGGTCATTGGCGGCGTGGCGAACACGACCGCGCAGTCGGCTCTCCAGGTGATGAGCCGGTTCCTGAACCGGCTCCCGACCGTGACGATCCGGGAAGGCCATCGCCTCAAGGTCTACTTGGCGCGCGACCTTGACCTTCCGGCGTATGACGACGGCACGGCCACCCTGTGGCCGAACGAGGGGGCCTGATGACGAGACGACGACTGATGATCGCGATGGCCGTGCTCAGCCTCTGCGCCCGGCCGGCTCGTGCGCAACTGACCGTGATCGACCCCGCAAACCTGACCGAAGCCATCGCCATTGCGCAGCGCGCGCACGAGCACCTCACGGAGCTGCAGGCGCAATACGCGACGATTCTTCGGATGTCGCAGGGGCTGGGCACCTTGGGCCGCTACCGCATTCCCCTCGTGGGCACGACGCGGCACCTGCTCTCGCGCTGGGACTTTGCCCAGGGTTGGCTGCAGGGCCTCAACGCCGGCGATCCGACCGGCACGGGCTACACAGCCGCAACGGTGCCGCTCGCGCGCCCCACCACCCTCCCCGCCACGCTGGGGACGGCAGCACGCCGGCTCTTTGAGCGGCAGTACGCCACCGTGGAGATCGCCGACTCGGTCGCGATGCTGGGCGGCCACCAGGTCGGCGCCCTGCGTGGGTATCACGACGACACGGCGTCCGCCGTCGAGGAACTCGAGAGCGATGTGCTGAACGGACTGCTGCGCTACCACGAGCTGACGGCCATTCTCGACAAGGTCGCGGCCGGGGAGCTCGTAGGGCGCCGACAGGACATGGCTGCCAACCAGCTGCTGTCGCACGCGCTGGAACAACTCCTGGCCCGGGGGAAGCGCCAGCGCGACACCGAGGCCCTCACCATGAACATGCAGCTCACGACGTGGCGAGACGGCCGCGCGGTCAACGACGCGATGGCGGCGGGCGCCGGCCAGGCGCTCAGCACGTGGCGGCAACCCTAGGAGGCACGATGCGGCGCGGTCTATGTGTGCTTCTGTTGTTGGGGGTCGCCGTGCGGTCCGGCGAGGCCCAGATCGTCGTATATGACCCGGCCGTGACCGTCCGGAACGCGGTGACCGCGGCGACCAAGGAGATCCAGGTCCAAGTGCAGCGCCAGCAGCACAGCCAGCTGCGGCGGATGGCGCAGCGGCTCAGCATGTTCACGTCCCTGGTGAAGTATGCCCGTCCGAACGCGCCGCTGTGGCGTATTCACGACTGGCAAGACCCCAACCTCTTCCTCTTCTCGCGCCCGTTCAACGCGGCAATGAACTACGGCGATGCGCTCGGGCAGGCGTACGAGGAGGTCAGCCAGACCGTGCAACCCGCGCGGGCGCTCCTCACCGCACTCCCGCCCTCGGCCCGACGAACGGCCAGCGCCTATCTGGCGACGATCGAGGCCGCCTCGGCGGCCGCCATCGCGGGGACGCACGACACGGGACAGCTTCGCTTCAATGGCCGTCGCGAGCTCGCCGCCATCGAGGCCCTGGAGCAGGACGTCACGGACGACACCCTGGAGCAGAGTGCCACGGCCGTGCTCGACAAGATCAGCGGGGCCCAGCTCATCGCAGGTCGGCAGCGTCAGGCGCGCGTCCAGCTACTCGGAACCCTCGTCGAACAGCTCCTCATCGACACCAAGCGGGCGCGCGACACCGAAGCCATGACGATGAACATGCAGCTCGTCGCATGGCGGGACCGGGCGGCGGCGAACGCGGCGTTCGTGGAGGGAGCCGGCGACGCACTGCGAATCTGGCGCCAGCCGTAGGACCCCTATGCCTCCGCAGCCCGCGCTCAACCTCATCCCGACCATTCAGCAGGCGATCGCCAGCTTGCTGACCACCTACGAGCCGGAGTTCCTCCAGCTCGGCTATCAGCTGTTTCTCTCGTTCGCCACCATTCTGCTGACCTGGCACGGGATCCGAATGATGTTCTCTACTGAGGGCCTGAGCGAGCGCATGTTCGAGTTCGCCAAGCTGCTGCTGTTCGTCGCGTTCGGCTACGCCTTCATCGCGTTCTACGAGAGTCCCATTCCGGGCCTGGGCATCTCGTTCAGCAATCTGATCACCGACCAGACGGGCTACCTGCAGTCCGTGCTCGAAGCGCGCGCCTTCGACAACATCTACCGGCACTTCGACGAGCTCGGTGAGCACTTCATGCAGCCCGATCCCTGGTCGCTTCTGGCCAACCTGATCTACTGGACGATCCTCGTGGTGATCGCCGGAGCCAAAGCGATCTCGATGGCCGTCATCGCGTTCGGGTTGATCGCCAGCGCCGTCTGTGGATTGCTCGGGCCGCTGTTCGTGCCGTTCTTCATCGTGCCCAAGATGGACTGGCTGTTCTGGGGCTGGCTGCGATCGTTCATCCAGTACTCGTTCGTGCCTGTCGTGGCCATCGCATTCCTGATGGTGTTCGAGCAGTTCGTGTTCCGATACTTGACCACGCTGCCGCCGATGATCACTCAAGCCGAGTACGGCGTGTATGGTTTGCAGGCGTTTGCCGTGGTGGTCACGTTCTGCGCCGGAATTCTGCTGGTGCCGTCCCTGACCCAATCCATCTTCTCGGGCTCGAGCGGCGAGAGCGTCCTCTCGACCCGCATGAACCTCGGGCGTATGCTGCGAGGGTAGGAGGCACCATGTCTCGCGCCTGGTCCGCCGTGCGCCGCCACGGCGACGAACAAGCGGGATCGCCGACCGTGTCTCGGCTGATCGCGCTCGTGTTCGTGACCGCCGTAGTCGTCGGCGCTGTAGCCGGGGCCATCTGGATGGCGTGGACGCTCATCCGTCGCACCACGGGAGGGTAGCCGTGGAGAGCGGAAACCTGCGCGCGCCGACGGGTGACTTTCGGCCCAAGACCATAGAGAACGCCAAGCGCCAATTCGTCGAGATCTATGGGTCGGCCCTCGTCCTGAACACCTACCTCAAGATCGCCGTGCTCTGCCTGTCGCTCGTCGCGCTGGGCCTCGTCGGTCTCAACGTCCATACGGCCGCGAAAGCCGCCGACATCAAGCCGCTCGTGATCCGGATCGATAACGTCGGCCGGGCTGAGGCGGTCAGTGTGGACGCCACCCGCTACACCCCCCAGCCGCCCGAACTGCGCTACTTCCTGACGCAGTTCGTCGTGAAGCACTTCAGCCGGATTCGGGCCACGGTCCAGCGCGAGTATCCGGACTCACTGCTGTTCCTGGAGCCGGCGCTCGCAGACGCGACGATCGCCCAGAACGACCAGAGTCGGGTGCTCGAGACGTTCGTCACGAACCCGTCCGCGGACGAGGTCGACGTCGTCGTCCAGAACGTCGCCTTGTCTGAACTGACGGAGACACCCTTCAAAGCCACGGTCACGTTCCAGCAGGTCTACTACCCGCCGGGCACGCGCCGCGAGCGGAACCGCGCGTCCTTCGTCGCCCAGCTGCACGTGACGCTCCGCGACCGCGTCCCCAACGAGTTCGTACGCGTGAATCCCCTCGGCCTCCAAGTGGTCTATTACCGCGTCGACCAGGCGTTCGAGGAGACGACGAGATGATTGCGAACGCGGCTTTTCTGGCCGGTATCACGGAGTTTCTACTGGTCGGCTGGCTGGCGGGAGAACTCCGCTTCCTCGCCCCGTACAAGGCTGTCCTGTTCCGCGAGCACGCGGGGATCCTCGGCATTGTCACCGCCGTCGTGTTCCTCAACCTCTGCGCGCTGTACTACAGCGCGGCGCGTTGGCTCTTCTTGCGCGAAACCGGCCGGAAGCTGCGGCACCTGGACCGTCAGCTCGGCTCCGATGACACCGCGCTGGAAGACCTGCGCCCGTTCCTGAGTCCCTAGGAGTTCCACTACATGCCTCGTGAGTTCGACCCTCGCGCGCACGAGCGCGAGCAGGCGGAGCCTACCCGCGGCGGACGGGGAGGGGCGTCACCCCTGGACGGGGACGGCCCGTCCACAGACCTCGACCCGCTCACCGTGGAGCTGGACTTGCCGCGCGGCCCGGCCCGCGAGCGCGTGCATGCGCTCGGTCGCGACTACCGGCTGTCCGGCCGAGACGTCGAGACGATGGCCGCCGTCGGCGCCTTCCGTGTGGTGCCTGCCCATGTGCTGCGGCCCTCGGTAAACCGCACATTGAGCCGCCCTGCCAGGGCGATCGAGCGGCTCCGAGAGGACGGCCTGGTCCGCACGACGCCGTTCATTGTCGGCCGTACCCGCACGACGCTCGTGACACTCACCGACCAGGGCCATGCCCTGCTTGAGCGGCACCAGCGACCTGACGGGCGGCAGCAGTTCTACGCGGGCATCGCGAAGCCCCGCGAGCTGGCGCACGACGCCCGTGTCTACGAGGCGTATCAGAAGGCGGCGGCCCGCGTGACGGACCGGGGCGCCCGTGTCCGTCGGGTCGTCCTTGAAGAGCAGCTGAAGCGCGACTACCAGCGGTTCCTCCACGCCCGTCCCCGCCAATCCCGGGACGACGATGGCCGCCCAACCCAGGACATTGAGGCCATCGCCACGTGGGCGCGCGAGCAACAGCTGCTGTGCGAAGACGGACACGTCGCCTTCCCGGATGTCCGCCTGGAAATCGAGGAGCACGACGGGCGCTGGACCGTGGAGGACCTCGAGGTCATGACCCCGCACTACCGGGGCGCTCACGCCGCCGGCAAGGTGCGCGCGGGCTTCACGCGGTTCCGTGCGGTCGGCGCCAGGCTGGGCGGGACCACCGGCCGAGCGCGTGGCGGGCGCGTCAGGGATGCACGTCTGGCCGAGGAGCTGTTGTCGTGACGACGCCCCCGGACGACCGTGTCCAGGCGCTCATCGCCTGCGGTTTGGCGGAACGCCACGCGCGGTTCCTGGCGCTCGTGCTCGTGCACGCCGGCGTGTGCTTGCGGCGCCAATACAGCGCACACGAAGGCGTCCGCCGAGGACGGACCGCCCACGCGTTCCTCGCGGCGTTGTGCGCCCGTGGCTGGGCAAGCGCGTATCCCGCGCATCGTCGCGCCCACATCTACCACGTGCATGGCAAACCGCTCTATCGCGCCATCGGCGAACCCGACAGCCGCTTGCGCAAACCCACCACGCTCGGCCGTGCCATCGAGCGCCTGATGCTCCTGGATGCGGTGCTCGGTGAGCCGCAGCTCCGATGGCTGGGCAGCGCGCGGGAGAAGACGACCTACTTCGCGGCGAAGACCGGCATGCGGCCCGAGGAACTGCCGCGCCTCCGCTTCGGCGATGGCCCAGCGAAGACCACTCGCGCCTTTCCGGACCGCCTCCCGATTGGCCTGGCGCCCGACGGCCGGACCTACGTATTTCTCTACTGCGTCACGCGCGAGCATCCGCCCGAGCTGCGGGCGTTTCTGCATCGTCACCAGGCGCTGCTGCGGGCGCTGCCGGAGTGGGAGCTCCGCCTCGTACTACCGCGCCACTTGGCACAGGCGGTGACCCGGTGCAAGCGCGTCGCGCAGGAAGAACTGACACGCCCGCTACGCCTGGACGCGATCTGGGAACTTCACGCGTACTTCGAGGCCCGTCGGCGGGTCGAGTACGGCGCGACGCCGGCCGACCCGGTGGCCTACGAGCGCCAGCGCCGCGAGTACCGAGCACCGCGGTTTTTCGCGTTGTATCGGAGCTGGCTGCAGGAAGGCGATGCCATCCTCGAGGCCCAAGCGTCTTCGGCTCTGGCCGATGCCGTGGATCGCGACCGCGGCCGGATCACGAGCGTCGTGCTGCCCTATCCCTACCAGCATCTGGAACAGGTGGCAGGCACCGCATGACCGGACATCCACCCGGACCATGGGGCGGACCACCGGGCGGGGGGAGGTGGTCCGCACCGCGCTCGTCGGTTGGGCGACGTCAGCTCCATGCGGGGCAAGGAGCCGACGACGGCAAGTCGCAGGGAGTGAACGCGTTAGCAGCGAGCGCGGACAAAGGAGGAACGGTTGGAGCACAGGACCAGCCAGATCAGAGAAGTGAATCGGGGGTGTGAGCGACCCCCTTCCCGAGCGTGTGACGGCGCGCAGCCCGCGACCCTGGGTCGCTCACACCCCCGCCCGAGTGGGACCACGCGCTGGTCCCGGAGCAGGAAAGGAGTCAGGCCATGGCCGTGATCAAGGCCCGCACCCGCGGTAAGCACCTCGTGAAGGTTCGCTCGCGCCTCGACGTGGAGAACACCGAGACGCTGCACGCGTACGCGCGCTTCCTCGGCGAGAGCGTCGACTACGTGCTCAACCAGGTGATCGACACGGTCCTCGCGCGCGACAAGGAGTTCCTGCAGTGGCGGACCGCGCACCCGGAGTCGTGCGTGCCGGCCTCGGTGCGCCGCCGTCGCCTCGCGAATGTGGCAGGCCCGAGACCTGCCAGGCGTCCAGAGCCCGCACCGACGCCGGTTCCGGCGTAGGGATCACCGGCAAGCCACCGGCCATGCTTCGCACGCTCATCGACGCGCGCCAGCTTGTCGCCCTGATGGCGGCGGCCGTCATCGGCCTGTGGGGACTGTCCCGCGTCCCGTTCCCCGACACGAACCCGTTCCTGGTGCTGGTCCACGCCCAAGCGCCGCGGGTGACAACGGGCCTGCGCTACGGCTACGCCACGCTGTGGTTCACGACGCCGTTCCTCGCGGCGTCGTTCGTCGCCTCGCTCGCGACCATCGTGCTGGTCCGACGCTCGCCCCAGGCCCAGTTCCGCCCGCTGCCGCCGTATCCAGCCCCCGAGCAGCGCGTCGCGCCGTCGCTCGTGCTCGGCGAAACCCACCACCAGATCGTGCCCGGCCGTGCGACCGACCCGCGGTGGCTGACGATTCCGCAGCGGGGCCTCTACACCGGCGTTATGGTGCTCGGGGCCGTAGGCACGGGCAAGACCTCCGCCTGCATGTATCCCTACGTCGATCAGCTGCTCCGGTGGCAGAACCAGGATCAAGACCGGAAGGTTGGTGGGCTCGTGCTCGAAGTAAAAGGCGACTTCTGCGGCCAGGTACGGGGCATGCTGCAGCGCGCCGGCCGGGCCGACGACTACGTGGAAATCGGGCTCGACTCGGGCATCTGCTACAACCCGCTCCAGAACGACCTGGACCCCTATGCCGTGGCCTATGCCATCGCCACGCTGCTCAACAACCTGTTCGGCAAGTCGAAGGAGCCGTTCTGGCAGATGGCGTACACGGACTTGCTCAAGTTCGTGATTCTGCTCCGGCGCCTCACGGTGGGCTACACGACGTTCTCGGAGATCTACCGGTACGTGCTTGACGACGGGCAGATCGACAAGGACATCCTCGCGCTCAACGCCGTCCTGAAGTCCCCGCCAACGGTCATCCGCATCCAGCGGGCCGACTACCGGGCGCTCCCGATGCTGAGCCCGTGGAAGCACTGGCACGACGAAGACGAGGCGCATGTCGCGCACCCGTACGAAGCCGAACTGGAGGCCCTTCTGGACGCTCGCGGCGTGCGCTACGTCGTGCAGCCCGCGCAAGGCACGGCGTGGACCGCCAGGAAGCAACAGCTGGAGGCCGTCGAGCGCTGGTATCGACACGGGTGGAGCAAGCTCGACGCGCGTCTCCGCTCGTCCATCGTGGAAGGCGTCGTCGTCTTCTTGTCGCTGTTCGACGACAACCCTGCGATCCATCGCACCTTCTGTCCACCGCGTTCGGCCTACACGGAAGAGCCCAAGCCCGGCGACCCGCGACCGCTCCCCGCGCTCCCGACGCTGCTCGAATCGGGTCACGTGTTGG
Organism: uncultured Bifidobacteriaceae bacterium; assembly: GCA_964442845.1. Lineage (GTDB taxonomy): Bacteria > Acidobacteriota > Vicinamibacteria > Vicinamibacterales > UBA2999 > CAWAYR01. Next base: position 124,848 of record CAYUAX010000001.1, read on the forward strand.
CGTTGAACTTCCCCGTCGGGATGAACCCTGGCCTGGCCCGCATCCTGGGCGTGATGCTGAAGCTCGACTTCCAGCGCGCCATCCTCCAGCGGATCCCTCAGATCGCCGCCCATCCTGAGCGCCCATGGCGGGACATCTTGTTCGTCTGCGACGAGTACCACGCGTTCGCCACGGTTGGCGAAACCGACCCCACCGGCGACGAGCGCACGTTCGCGCTCTCGCGTCAAGCGCGACTTATGCCGATCGTGGCCACCCAGAGCGTCAGCTCTCTGCGCTCGGCGCTGCCTGGGGACGAGAGCTGGCGAACGCTGCTTCAGTGCTTCCGCACCAAGGTGTTCCTGGCCACCAGCGACGAGTTCACCGCGCGAACGGCCGCCGAGCTCTGCGGCAAGCGCGACCGGCTCAAGGCCCACTACAGCATCTCGGAGTCCGGCCGCGACTCGCACATATCGCTGCTCACGGGCCGGGCCACAGCCGGGAAGCAGTCACTCAGCGCGAGCAAGAGCTACACGCCCCACAACGACTACACGTTCGCCCCGCGGGTGTTCACTGAGCTGCAGAACGCGCAGGCTGTCGCCCTCCCGTACGACGGCGTCAACCCGCTGCCGCCACAGTACTGCTACTTGAAGCCGCACTACCTGGACCCGCAGGTCAGCTACTTCGACCACCTCGCCGGAGGCCGCCTGTGAGCAGCCTTGACCGCATCCTCCCGTTTCTTCGCCCGATCGAGGACCTGCTCGCCGATCCGGACATCACGGAAGTGATGGTCAACGCAGGCGGGCGACGCGTGTTCGTGGAACGGGCAGGGCGCCTTCACCAGGTCGATGGTCGCGTGTTGGAGCCACGGAATCTGACTGTTGCGATCAAGAACATCGCCCGGGCCTGTGGCGATGAGATCTCGGACCACCAGCCGATCCTAGACGCGCGGCTCGAGGACGGGTCACGCGTAGCCGCAATGTTTCCGCCATGCTCGGTGGACGGGCCGACGCTGACCGTTCGGAGGTTCGGGCGCCATTACACGCTGGAGGAGCTGGTGGTCAGAGGGATGCTCACCGAGGAGCAGGCACGTGTGCTACGCGCCGCGGTCTTGGACGGTCGCAACATCTTGATCTCCGGCGGAACTGGGACTGGCAAGACCACGCTGCTCAACGCGCTGGCCGCCACGATCCCGCCGGAGGATCGCGTCGTGCTCATCGAGGAAACCTCAGAAATCCAGATCGACCTGCCGAACGTCGTGCGCTTCGAAGCGCGCCGGGCCGTGGCGCCCCTCGGACAGGAAGCGACGACGCCGGCGGTGACGATATCGGAGCTCGTGCGGGCCACGCTGCGGCATCGCCCAGACCGGATCATTCTCGGGGAGGTGCGCGGCGCCGAGGCGGCGGACCTTCTTCAGGCCCTGAACACTGGACACCGGGGGAGCCTATGCACGATTCACGCGAACTCCGCCGAGCATGCGACGATGCGGCTCGCGCACTGCGTACTAGCCTCGAACATGGGCCTACCGCTCGAGCACACGCGGGAAGCCGTTGCGAATGCGGTCCAAGTGGTTGCCCACGTCGAACGACACGCAGGCCGTCGCACCGTTGCGGCCATTCGGTAGGCCGCCCTCTTAGGTGGGCCAAGCGAGGTTCGGCACGCTTTCCAAGCGTGCGCCTTCAACCACTCGGCCATCTCTCCGCGTCTGTGCCCGTGCGTTGTCGCGTTGAAATCGATGCGGTCGCTGATTCCCTTCAGCAGCGGATTCGCGTCCGCGACCGCGCGCAGGTGTGTTGTCAACTGCTCGCCGATCTTTTTGGAGAGGGTGCGGATGACCGACCACACAGCGTCATCCGGGTTGCCCGGCTGGAGTGGCAGGAAAAAGTGCACCAGCTTCTTGTCATGCTGGACCAGCCTGAACGCCTTGGCGCGCGAGCCGACCTCCTTTGCGATGCGGTTCAACTCTTCGTCGAAAACGTCGCACAGCCGCTTTGCGAAGATCAGGGGGAGGATGAACTCCTTGTACTTGGGGGCATCCTTCGCGCCGCGGATGGAGCAGGCCGCGTCCCAGATCCACGACTCCAGAGACTTGCCAGCGTCTGCGGGCAACGGCATGTGGGGAACTGCCGCTGCCGCTTTCTTCGAACGGTTAGCCATGGCTCGTGGCACGGCCTCAGTATTACGGAATCTGCAGGTGCGTCCCTAACGCCGTGTCGTTTAGGTCCGCACCGTGCAGCTGGGGATGTAGCCTGGGTCCTGGTACTCGAAAAGCTGTATCTCGCCGACCGATGTCAGCTGCTGCCCGAGGAAGACGGCGAGGGCGAGGGGGCCATAGAAGAAGAGGCGTGTGCGCCGGACGCCGTGGGCCTTGAGCAGTTCGCCGAACTCCTCGCGGACCGCGCGCGCGAAGGCGCAGGCCTCCTCGGCTCCTCCAATTGATTGACTTCCGGTCGTCGACGGCGACATGAAGGCGAAGATCTTCGGCGGATGGCCTGTGCTGTCGACAAAGCGACGGATGTCCTCGCGGCCATCACCGCGGATATTCAGGCCGAGAACCACGTCATCGCCGCCTCCGTCCACTAGCGCCACCTGTAGGTAGTATGGGCTCGCCGGCGGCGCGTCTGATCGCCAAGGCTCCGGTGCGGGAGGTTGCGGAATCTCGAACTTCCAGCCGCCGACGGCCGGGAAGGCCGCGCCTAAGGCGATGCCGCTCGAAAGAGGACACTTGCCGCGAAAGCGAATGAGCCGCTCGGTGCGTTCCGACTGAATCGTGGCGCGAAGAGCGTTCAGCTCAGGGAGCAATTCGCTGTTCCAGATTGTGGCGTCCGGTACGCGCCGCGTCGCGCGATCGAAATGTCGTGACCACTCGATCGTGTAGTCGGCGGGGACATCGAACGTTTCACGAGTCCAGTTCTGCATCCAAATGGTTACGCTCTTTTCGCCGGGCGCAGCGGCCGTCACCGCTGCCCGCAGAATCTCCTCGATGGCGGTTCGGTCGAGCACCTTGCCCCGTGTCCCCTGTAACGCGGCGAGCAAGTCGGCGAAGGCGGGCTGCACCATCGCTCTGAGTCTGTCCGCGTATTCCGGGTGATTCAGCAACCGTGCGATGAACAATTCGAGGGCGCGATCGTCGTGTTGCAAGTCGCCATGGCCGACCTCGAACTTGATGCTCGCATGAATGAAGTCAACATCGCCCTGGTTCAGACCGATCTTTCGGATTCGCGCGTCCAACTCCGACTTGGTCGGGGCGAGGGCGGTCGGAACGTCGTCGTAGAACGGCCTGACGTTCCTGAATCGCGCGAGCCCGGTCTCAATCGGCCGCAACTTCGGCGAGAGCCCGGGGCAGACCAGCGAGAAGCATTTGTAGACGCCCGGCAGATCCGCGTCGAGCCGCTGGAAATGCGCGAGGCTTTCCTTGAATTCAGCCGGCGAGACCTCGTGATCCTTGACCTGAATGTGGATGCGCGAAGACGTGCCACCCTCTTGATACCGGATGTCGATGTCGCCCGTGCCTTCGTACAGCAGCTGGTGGAACGCGGCTTCGAGCAGCCACACCGGAAGCTGACAGGCGGCGAATCTGGTCTGGAAATCGAAGCCCTTTCCCGCCGTGATGCCGCCCGTCGACTCCGGCGAGAGCAGGGAGCCTCCGGGACGAGGACGCGATCGGGCCGTGGGCTTGCGCTGCTTCCGCATCATCACTTACCGAAGGTTGACCCGAAGAGTTGACGCCAGAGTTTGCGGCTTTCCGCTTCGTCGGTGCTGTCGAGCGCCTTGCGGGCCGTCGCCGCCGCCGTCTTGACCTGGTTCATGAAGTCGTTGAATTCGCTAGACTCCCAGTGCTTCGCCACATTGACGGACGAATAGCCAGGATCGGAAATCGACGGCACAATGCCCGTGCCGCGATATGCGCCGTACGAGCGCTCGATGCCCTCCAGCACGCTGACAACGGCACCGGCATGTGACGTCGGCGAACCGATCGTCTGGTGCCCCAGGCTCTCCAGGATGTACGACTTTGGCCGGCAAGACTCCGTCGGGAGCCGGTCACGCCAGAACTTTAGGAGCTTCGCGACCTGAACGTAGTAGCCGTTGGTGGCTTTGTTCTTGTCGGTCGCCGCCTTGATTTGTCCCTTCGGATGCGTCTGGACCCACTGCTTTGCCTCGCGGTCGGGGATCCATAGAGGGCCGGCGTCTCCGTTCATCGGTGTGGCCGGAACGATGTCGAGCCACACGTCCTTGGCCGCCTGCACGCCAACGGACCGTCCCTGGCGTTTGGTTGTCTTGTAGTACTCGCCAAGAATGGACTGTGTCCATGCCAGCACGACCTCCGGAGCCGTGATGGAGTGATCGATATCGATGATGCAGATCACATCGACATCGTTGATGTCGTTGATGGCCGTGTGCCGGGCATAGGAGCCTGACAGGAAGGTGTCCTTGTGCGCTTCCTTAAACTCCTCGTCCGTGCGGAGTTGGTCGCGCACTTTTTCATGCGCGCTCTTTGCCGCTGAGACGTGGGTGGCGGTGGGCTCGATCGACGACAGCAGAGCCTTAAAGTCAGGCGCCAGTTCCACCGTTAGTTGTCCTTTCCGGGCATCGCGGGAAGCTCAGTCGCCGAAGCGAGATCAAGCCCATAGTGCCCGGCGAGCGACGCTAAGAAATTCCCGCAAGCGGGACAATCAGCGTCCCGGTCGAAATAGATGCCGTACCACCGATGGATAGTCATCTCATCGCTGCTTTCGCTCAGGGGAGGCCAGTCGGCGTAGGAGGTTCCCGGTTCAGGCCGATTGAGCCACAGGTACCACGGCGCGTCGAAGTCCCTCCTGAGAATGTTCAGCGTGCTGTCCTTGTCGGACAGCAACTCCAGAAGCGCCAGCTTTGTCAGCATGTTGGCGATGGGAAGGACGTCGAGCGAAAGGCCTGGTTCAACGGCGACGGGCTGGTCGGCATAGGCGATGCCTTCGGCGTCGGACGCTGTCGAGATCTCGACGTTGGACGCCTCTTCGGGCATCGTCGAGATGAAGCACTGGTGGCAGGGCGATTGTCTTGGTCGAACGCGGAGAACTTGTCCACCGTACGCGCGTCGGAACGCGCCGCCGTAGATCGCCACAACGCCCTCGTCGAGGCAAAGCTTGTTGATGAGAAGCTTGCTCGGCCTGTTGTCGGTGCCGCAGATGACGACGTCGGCCCGTTTGACGAGTGCCCGGACGTCCTCCTGGTTTTCGTAACCCAGAGCAACGGGATGAACCGACACATTCGCGTCAGGATTCTTCTCGTGAATGAGATCGCGCACGACGTTCACCTTGTAGCGGCCGACCTGCGAGATGCCGCCAGGGTGCCGAACGACGTTCCCCGCAGACAGCCTGTCCTTGTCAACCAGGATGAGGGTCCCGAGGCCGCACTTCGCGAGCTCGATGGCGACATGGGCGCCCCCCGTGCCAAGGCCGATCAGGAGCACGGTCGTGTCCTTGAGAATCGTCGTCTCGAGGACGCCTGAGCGGCGCGTCTCAAGTTCGGGCTGGATGTCGACGAAGCGGACGTCGAAGCGTGCGCCGCCTGGTTGAGTGCCGGACGCCCGGAACCTCCTGCCGTCCGGCGCAACAAATATTGAGGTGTCCGTCCGAGCATCGCCTGTTTCGCTAAAAACAATGTTCGTGGAGACGTCCGCGGCGGCGGTCGCAGGGTCGAGAACGACAGCCGCCGTCTCGGTGAAAGGCGAGGGCTGAACGCCGAGCACTGTGTGCGTGAGCGCGTCGCCGTCGTCCCAGCGGCTGAAGCTCGCCTTCGCCTGTCCGCTCTTGATCTCTTCCCAGTTCTCGCGAAGCCAGCGACTCGACAACGTGATTTCAGCGAACATGTCCGCGTCGTCGGCCGTGATATTCAGCGCCCGAGGCGCCTGCGCGCCTTCTGTCACCGCGACGATCGTGCGTTTGGTCTTGTCGTAGACGAGTTTCGTGCGACCCGGCTTGCGCTCGGCGATCGATTTCATCGCCTCCCGAATCATCTGCTGCTGCTGCGGAGCGTTTGTACTCATATCGCTTCTGCCATCGTTGAGACGAAATCGGCCAACGGACGCCCGGTGGCCAGATGCTGTTCGAACGCTTCAATCCAGATCAGGCCCTTCAGGAAGACCTTCTGCAGCACAATGCCGGAATGCCACCGCGCATCGCGCCAGTGACAGATTTGCGGCCACCCGGCGGAGTGTGGCGTCAGCGTGTGCATCTGGTGCGACACGCCCAATGACACGACAGGATTGCCGCCGAACATCCGCAGCGGATTGGGCTCGGTGATGTAGAGAGGCGGCCGCTGCTGAGGGAAGCCCGACGGAATCGGCATCCACAGGTAGAACGTGCGCCCGTTACTGGCCGTCGCGGTGCCTGAGACCGTGTATGTGTCATCGGACGGGTGATGCCACACGGCAAACTGATCGAAGCCTTCACGCTTCAGGATTTCGTTTTCCAGGTACAGCCGTTGCCGCTGGTCAGTGCTCCACATGGCGGTGCCCTTTCAGTTGACGAAAGAGTTCGACGAGGCCGGCGACGTCCAGAGCAGTCAGGTTCGGGGGACTCTTCACCACTTCGGTCGAACCTTTCGACCTGTCCATTCGGTGTACTTCGAGGACCGGCATAGGCCATGCCGAACCAAGGGCAAACGCCAGGTATTCGGGTTCGGCAAGTGTCGCGACGAGAATCGAGCCGAAGCCAGTCGCGTGCTGCTCAATAGCAGCGCCGCTCGCAGCGCTTAGCGCCTCCGCGACGTGCGTCAGCACTCTCTCTCGGGTTGAGGAGTCAACGTCCGATGCCGGTTCTATCGCGGGCGGCGCACTATCCGCACCAATTCGAAGGCGCTGCAGCGTGATTTTTTCCCACGCATGAAGATCCTGCTCGGGAAGCGCCTTTCGCGCGATTAGCGCCTGCCGCAGCGGGCTCAGCCCGGGCAACACTTTCACGCGGCAGGACAGCGGCGTAGCATCGTCTCCGGATAGGTCGTAAAGCCAGGGATGGATCCGAACGAGCGGCTCACCACGGCTGTCGTCGAGAGTCACGATGATCTCGGCCATATTGGCGAAACGATTGCGGCCGGCGAGGCCGACGATGCGTTTGCGATCGCCGCCGCTTGGCGACGACAGGCCAAGACGATGATGCGAGTGCCAGTCACCGAAGTAACGCAGCGCCCAGTCCGTTGCCATCACTTCGCTGAGCTGCCGGAGGTAGTCCACATCGAGCCGGAAATGGGTGTTGTTCCGTTGTGCGGCGGGCCCAGCCTTGCTCGCGAGCAGGACGGTCGGCAAATCGTGCCAGCGGCCGAACAGGTCGCCGCCGGTCTCAATGGACCAAGCCGACGCTTCAGCCGCAATGGCGCGCAGTTCGGATTCCCATGTGACCAGGAAGCCTCTCGGGACTTGCGTACGCGCACGGCGGCTGATGAAGCGGCTGAGGCGCTGAATCAGGATGTCGGAGTCCCGTGAAGAGCGAAGGGACTTGAGAATCGCCGTCAGCTCCGGTCGTTCCTCGATCCAATCCCGCAAGTCGCCAGGGAGTCGTGTGTCGGCAGCCCTCAGATCCTCGGCCGGAATCTCAAGTGCGTCGGCGAGCTTTTCGCGAAGTTGATCGCTCGGCGCGCGACGGGCCGCCTCGATGTCGGCGACGTAGGCGGGCGTTACCCCGACCTTGTCCCCAAGTTGCCGAAGCGACCATCGGCGCGCTTGCCGACGGTCTCGAATGATTTTGCCGAGTTCAGACACTATTCCATCGTGTCAGTGTATGCATACGATGTCAAGGCGAACATATGGCGTATGGTGAATGGCAAGACATTCTCGAGGGCACGCAGAAGGGCACTTTGGATCTCACCCCGTGGATGGAATGGTCTCTGATGCTGTCAATGCCATCGATGATGCGCAGACTCTCCTCGCCGGCGTGCTGTTGAAGCGCGTTTGGGGAAAGCGCTGTCATGCGTACTCTGCCTCGGGCGACCGGAGTAACCACCGGATATCAAGCGCGACTCGTCGTCGAAGCGTCCGAGGTCATCCGTCACCTTGGTGACGCGTGTGCGCCACTACCTGCGGAAGCGGCCTCCGGAAGACGATAAGACCGTCTTCCACAGCGACCACAGGCCTTGACAACCGGTCATTCCATATCAGTCTAGGGCTTCAACATTAGGTCGCAAGAAACTCTGTGACCCTTTGGATGCCCCGAGCCGAACGACGTCACAGCCCGCCCGGCCCTGCCTGTCTAAGAGCGCCTGCCACCCGTCCGCGCACCCAAAAGGGGGCCGCTTCCGCGATAAGGGGCCCACGGCAATCGCAACGGAGCTGGTACACGCGTTCTTGCCGAGGTGCTCGAACACCTGTGACGCTTCGCGCTTTGAAATCACCGTTGCGACCTGACGGGTGGCTGCTGAGGTTACACCCGGCGCAGTGCAAGATTCCGAACAGTATCGGCGTTCTCTGTAGTACGTCGACAGCTCCGCCTGTCACCGCACCTTAGCCATTACGGCTGAGTTGCCTGCCTCGTCCCCGGTCCCTCAAGGCCGGCGGACCTCACCCGCACCGCCCGTTTCAGACACGCGGTGCCCCAGGAGCACGTCTATGTCCACGAAGCGCACAGAGATGGTGTCTGTCCGGATCACCCCGAACGACAAGGGCTCGCCCGCAGGGAAGCTCGCCGATGCGGAGGTGGTCTTCGAGTCGGCCGCCGGTCCGTTCACCGGACTCAAGTTGGTCGGGTTTGCCATCTGGGAGCGGCGGAACGGCGATGGCCGCAATGTCACCTTCCCGGCCCGGCAGTACTCGGTCAACGGCGAACGACGCAGCTTCGCGCTCTTGCGTCCGGCGTCGGACGACGCGAGAGCGCAGGAGGCCGTCCGCGACCTGATTCTCGCCGCGTACAGCGCGACCGAGGCCCAGACGTAACGGCCTTCCAGGGCGACCTGCCAGCGGCCAAACACCGCTGGCGGGCCTGCCCATGACGGTCCGCCGAGCCCGCGCCACAGGCGCTGCTCGGCCCCGTCGCTTCGACATCCCAGACGACCTGAGGGCACGCATGGACCGCACTGCACTCGCCGTGGACACGCCGTCGACGTCAGGCATCTCGACCCCCATCTCCGATGCGTCCACCATTGCGGTCGTCGCCTCGTTTCGCCTGTCCGATGCCGGGCGGAAGTCGTCGTTGCTCGCCGGCGGCAATGGCCGACAGTCCCAGACGCTCACGCTGACCGTGCCGACCACCCGGCTGCACCTCGTGCAGGTGGATGCCGATGGCGTCGCGCGCCTGCGACTGCGACCCCAGTTCCAGACGCGCCCTGACGAGCGCATCGTGCGCGTCGACGACGCCCCCGAGTACGACGCGCCGCCTTCGGCCGAGCGCCTGCTGCAGGACGCCGCGCGCAATCACCAGCTCGAGGCCGCGTATCGTGCGCAAGGCGTCGCCCGACGAGCCACGCGCGACGAGTCCAGCCGCACGTGGCGCGACAGCGTGGCTGTGGCGTTCCTCGCGGACCCCGAGCGTCGCGCCTTGCCTCATCCGTCGCCCACCTCGCGTCGCTGCGTCGTGCCCACGGACCGTGGGCGTCTCACCTTCGATTCCGCCCGGGACCGGGGCGCGGCGCGAGACGTGCCGCGGGAAGCCCAACGCCGCTTCGTAGCCGACCTCCACGCACATCGCGCCCGTGTCGCGGCCGAACAACAGGCGTTCCGTCTGGCACACGGCGAGAAGACGCGCCTCGTCCACGCCTGGATCGCCGAGCACGGCTCCGCGGACCAGCGCGAGCGTCTCGCCGCGGGCGTGCTTCCGCTCGACGAGGGCATCGAGGCGATGGCCGCGGTGCGGTTTCGCGCCCTGGACGTTTTGCCCCCGTATCGCCATGACGGCGCGGAGCGACTCCAGGGCTTTCTCCGAACCCATGCGGCGCATGGCGCCGCGACCGTGGCACCCGACACCCTGAAGGTCACGACGCGCGAACTCTCGACCGCGTCGGCCCTGCAATGGGCCATGCTCCAGCAGGTCCGCCAGGCCGTGCCCGACGCGCAGGTCTTCCTGCGCGAACGCGTCCTCAGTTGGACCGTGGACGCCAAGGCGCCGCGCCTGTCCATGGTCACCGTGCTGGCCGTCGTGAAGGACGGCCCGCTCACGCTCCGTCGGGAGTGCCTGGTCGCGGACGATAGCGGCGACCGGCCACGAGTCATGACGTAGGCCTGCAGCCGACGTCCCGTCTCCCCAGTGGCCATCCCGGCCACGCCCTCCACGCCCGCTCAGCGGCGTGGAGTTCCTCCCGCCACCGCCCTCAGGGCACAGCCACGGAGCCTGCCATGTCCAGTACCAGTGTCTCTTCGCTCACTGCTTGCACCGCCCATCGCGAGTGGGCCACACGCCCGCCCGACGAACGGTTCAGCAGCGTCCACGCGCTCGTCGAGGCCGCGCGTGCCCGCCGCGCGCGCACCCACGAACGCCGCCTCGAGCTGAGCCAGGTGCACACGGTCGCGCCGACCGACGACAGTCTCGTGCTACGCGAGCCGTTCGGACGGACCTCGGCGCTGACCCACTGGAGCTTCGAGCAGCTCGCCGGCATCGCCGGCGCGCCGCCGCGCTACCTGCGCACCCTACCGGCACCCATCGCCGCCCTCGCGTTGAACGCGGGGCTGGCCCGGCGACGACGGGAGGGCGTCCAGCTCTTCGCGGACGCCGACGACCCGTGGACCGTCCACGCCGTGACCTCGCAGCGGTACACGCGCGTGCACCACGACGAGCTGGCCGGCCGAGTGGGGGACCTCATGGAGGCCCATCCCGCGTGGCACCTGCCGCTCGGCTACGAGGACGGCGTCTGGGGGGCCGAGAAGGTCCCCTCCGGCGCCTACCTGGGGGATCGCGACCTGTTCCTGTTTCTCGTGGACGGGAATCGGGCCATCGACGACCCCACCGACGGGACCGACGGCGGCCTGTTCCGCGGGTTCATCCTGCGCAACAGCGACGTCGGCGCGGCGGCGCTCAGCCTGGACGTGTTCCTGTTCCGGGCTGTCTGCGGGAACCACATCATCTGGGGCCTGCAGCGCGTGGCGAGCTTCCGGCGTCGCCATGTGGGCGCGTCGATTCACGAGGCGTGGCACGACTCCCTCACGGACATCACGCGCCACCTCGACGCCGGCCTGGAGGCGGACCGCACCCGACTCCTGCGGGCCACCGCGCAGGAACTCGGGACGTCGCGCGACGCGGTCATCGACGCGGTGACCCAGCGCCTGGACCTGTCGCAGAAGGTCGCCGGCGACGCCTACGACGTGGCCGCCACGACCGAACCGAACCCTCGATCGGTATGGGGCTACGTGCAGGGGCTGACGCGTGTCAGTCAGCGCCTGCCCTGGCAGGACCAGCGGTTCGGGCTCGACCAGGCGGCCAGTCGCCTGCTCGCGTCGGTCCACTGACCGGCGTGCATTGCGTGCGGGGCTGAGCCCTCACGCCCACTGAACCTGAGCGGTGCGAGCGCGGCACGATGCCGCCTCGCACCCCTGCGGGCACCACGTGGTGCCTGCGGCCCTCGTCGCTCACAGAGCCGGCGCGATCCCGGAGACCTCCGCGATGCGCCTGACCACGACGCCACACCTACCCATCGCCGCCCATGCGGGCGGCATCCCCTGTCCATCCCTCGCCGTCACACGGCGCCCTGTGGCGTACCCCGCCCTCACGGCCGGAGGTGCGTCCAGGGGTCGGCTGTCGGCGCTTCGCCGGAGTCCTCTCATGTCCACCCAGACCCACCCGCCCGCACGCGGGCACCGCGTCCGCGAGTTCGTTGGCGCCTACCGCACGTTGCGCAACGAGCACGGGCACCCCGTGCGGCTTCCCACGCTCGCCCTCAGCGATCCGCGCACCGCGGCGACCGCGCTGGCGCCGCTGCTCGAGCACGAAGCCGTCGAGATCTTCGGCGTCGCGTGTCTCTCCACACGTCACCGGCTGCTGGCCTGGCACGTGCTCTCGCGGGGCACCCGGTCCGGCACCAGCGTGTCGCTGCCGGACGTCTTCGTGCCGGCCTGCCTCACGCCGGGCACCACCGCACTGCTGGTGGCTCATAACCACCCCAGCGGCGATCCCTCACCCAGCCCTGAGGATGCGCGCCTCACGGACCGGCTCGCACGCGCGGCCGACGTGATCGACATCCCGTTGCTGGACCACGTGATCGTCGGCGTCGACGGCCGCTACTTCAGCTTCCGCGAGGCCGGCCGGCTTCCCGCGGGAGGGGCAGCACTCCCGCGCTTCTGACACCGTGCCGGCCATCGGCCCCCCGATGGTCGGGCGCCCCTCGGGCTCGTCAAGTCTCTCGCTCCGCTCGACCCCTGACGGGGCTCACGGACTTGACGGGCCCTCCGGGCCGCTCCGCCTCGGCACCTAGGCGATGGCCGGCGTGCTCTGACGGACCACCGACGAGATCAGCGATTCGAGGAGACCGCATGACCATGGCGCACCTGGCCCCCACCATCACCGTCACGATCGGCCGACAGACGCGCGTCTATCACGCGTTCATTACGACGGCCCCAGCGTCCTACGACGCGCCGTCCACGCTCACCTTGCACGCAGCGTCGCTGACGGACGTCGCCGGATTGGCCGCCGATCCCGTGCGGCTGGAGCTTGCGCGCCGGCAGCGGTACGGCCGGCTCGTGCTGGTCGAGACGACGCAGTTCGTGTGGCAGCGCGCGCGGTATCGCGAAGGGCGGTACCTCTTCGCCGCGGCCGACCCGATGCTCGTCGGCCTGAACACCCTGCAGTCCTGGCTGTGGCACCGCATCGGCCTGCCGCCGCTGGACCGCCCGCGTGGCCACGCCTAGTCCCGAAGCATCTGCCTGGAGGAGGAATTATGGATGTCGTCATCAAGATCCGTCATGCCGAACCTGGCGCGCCCGCCGGCAAGCTCGCGGACGCGGAGGTGCACTTTGAGACAGGCGCTTTGGCCGGCCTGAAGCTGGTCGGCTTCGCCGTGTGGGCGCGCCGCGACGGCAGCGGGTGCACCGTGTCGTTCCCCGCGCGCCAGTTCGTGGTCCACGGCGAGCGCCGCAACTTCGCGTTGCTGCGGGCCGTGCGCGATCTGGCCGCGCAGCAGCCGCTGCGAGACCTGGTCCTTCGTGCGTACGACGGCCATCCGACGGCCGGGCCTGCTGTAGGCGCTGGAGAGTAGGGAGGCGCCGATGCCTGCCATCGAACCTTCGAACGAACTGGCGCCGGTGCCAAGCCGACGCCTCCACCCTCAGCCAGCTTCCTTGCGGAAATCCAACATAACGCCTGCGGATCCGACCTCACCCTGGCTGGACGCATCAGAAGGAGCGATCTACGCGCGTGTGTCCAAAAAGTTGCTCTATCGAGCTATCCGGTCCGGCCGGCTCCGAGCAGCGCGAGTCGGAGGGCGTCGGCAGGTGCGACTGCGGCGCGAGTGGCTCGATGCGTTCATCGAAGGGCAGATTGCAGGGCCTGAGACCTCGGTGCGTGCGTCTTGAACGTCCCGCGCCTTCAGGCGCAGACTGATCCTTGGCGCTGCCGTGGTCGCGGTGACCTTCGGCGTCGGCGCCAGAAGGAGCGCAGTGCATGAAGACGTTTCGACGCAGACTGGCGGACGGTAGAGAAGTTGACGTTGGCCGGAACCGCGGGATCCGCAAGATCTGCCGCTGTCCTCGCGCCAAGCAGGCAAAGTGCTCGCACCCTTGGTACTTCAACTTTTCGTGGAAGAGGCTGTCGTATCGTCTCTCGCTCGACCGCCACACTGGGGGCCATGTGGCGGGGCGCGGCGAAGCCGAGGCACTGGCCGACACATTGCGCGCGAGCATCCGCGCGGGCACGTTCGCGGCTAGGCAGTCCTTGCGCCTGCCTGCCGCGGCGCCCCCCGCGCCGCTCACGTTCCGCGCCTTTGCCGACGATTGGGCAAGACGGCGTGGATACCAGCTCGTGCGCGCCAAGGACAACGACTACCGGCTGAAGCGGATTCACGCCTTCGAGCTGCCAGGCTCGAGTCCACCGACGACCTTCGGCGACAAGTCTGCGGCCGACGTCACCACGGGAGACATCGAGGCGTACCGGCATCACCGGCGCGCGCAGGGCGTGTCGCCTGTCACGAGCAACCACGACCTTAAGCTGCTTCGGAAGATGTTCGCCTGGGGTGTGCGCGAGCGTCTCATTCCGGCCACCCCCTTCAAGGTCGGGACCGAGTCGGTGATTGCGCTCGACCCTGAAACGCCACGCGAGCGGCGGTTCGGGAGCGACGCCGACGAGACGCGGCTCCTGCGAGCCGCCAACCCGCATCTGCGCGGCATTCTCGTGGCCATGCTCGACACATGTTGCCGGCCCGGCGAGATCTTGTCGTTGCAGTGGGGCGACGTGGATCTAGCCGGGCGTGAACTGGTGATCCGTGCCGAGAAGGCGAAGACGCGTCGGGCGCGTCGCCTGCCGATCTCCACGCGGCTGCTCGCCGTGCTCCAGATGCGGCGCACCGGACCGGACGGGCGACCGTTCGGACCCGAGGCGTACGTGTTCGGAGACGCACTCGGCGGCCGGGTCGTCTCGATTCGGACAGCGTGGGAAGCGGTGCGGCAGCGGGCCGGGCTCGAGGACTTCCACCTGGCCGACCTCCGGCACGAGGCTGCGTCGCGTCTGGAAGATGCCGGCGTGCCGACGACCTATGTCTCGAAGTTCCTAGGACACCGGAACCTCACGACGACCACGCGCTATCTGAACGCGACCATCCGCGGGTTGCGGCAGGCAGTGGAGAAGCTCGAGGCGTCGCGCGCCAGCGCGGCGCGCACTCGCCGGAAAGCTGCGGCGCTTGCAAATGCCTTGCAAACACCCGCGCAGCGACCATCGACGAGCGACTCGCCCTCAGACGAGTCGATCCCGCCTAAGTCACTAATTTCCTGAAGCTTACAGGTTGGTGCGGAAGGGGGGACTCGAACCCCCACGGTATTGCTACCGCCAGCCCCTCAAGCTGGTGCGTCTGCCAATTCCGCCACTTCCGCGTTCAGGGGGCTGAAGACCGCGACGGCCGCGGTCCTGCTATTCAGTTGTGCCCGCCGGCGACCCTGCGGTCGCGGGTGGGGAAGTGCCTGCCGTCTCACGGCAGCTCTAAAGAGCTGCCCTACTGTTTCTTCGCCGGGGCCGGCTCGGCCGGCGGCGCGGCGGGTGTTGCGGCCGGCACGCTCTCGGCCGGGGCCGGAGTGGACGCGGCGGGCGCGGGCTGGGTCGAGGCCGGCGGCGGCGTGGCCACCGGTTCGGTCGCGGCGGCCGGCAGCTGCGGCGGGCCATCCACGCCGCCCACCACCGAACTGGTGCCGCGCGATCCCCATACGGCGAGGAGCAGGGCCAGCACCATGAACGCGGCGGACAGGCCGGTCGTGACCTTGGTCAGCACGGTGGCGCCGGCGCGGGCACCGAACACCGCCTGGCTGGCGCCGCCGCCGAAGGCGTTGGCGATGTCGCCGCCTTTGCCCTGCTGGAGCAGGATGACGATCATCAGCACCAGGCAGGCGACGACGTAGAGCGTGACGAACAGGTAGTAGAGCATCGAGTCGCTCGGGCGGCCCCGCGGCGGAGCCGGAAACTCCAAGTATACCTGGGGAGGCCGGCCGGCTGTCCAGCCGTCGCCAGGAGCCGCCGCGGCCCCGGCAGACCTGAAGGTCTGCCCTACATCCGCCCGTGCCGCCTGCCCTACAGGGCCCCGGTCACGATCTGGGCGAAACCGGCCACGTCCAGGCTGGCCCCGCCCACCAGCGCCCCGTCCACGTCGGGGGCCGCGCGCAGGGCGGCAATGTTGCCCGGCTTCACGCTGCCGCCGTAGATCACGTGGCACTGCTCCGCGGCCGGGGCGCCCCACCACGAGCGCAGGCGCGCGCGGATGTGGCTGTGCACCTCGCCGGCCTGTTCGGGGGTGGCGTTGCGGCCGGTGCCGATCGCCCACACCGGCTCGTAGGCCACGACCATGGCCGCGATCTGGTCGGCGGTAACGCCGTCGAGGCCGCGCTGAATCTGCTGATCGATCACCGCCAGCGTCTGGTTGCCGTCGCGCTGTTCCAACGTCTCGCCGACGCAGACGATCGGCACCAGACCGGCGGCGAGCGCGGCGCGCGTCCGCCGGTTCACCGTGTCGTCGGTCTCGCCGAACAGCGCGCGGCGCTCGGAGTGGCCGATGATCACGTACTCGGCGCCGGCCTCGCGCACCATCGCGGCGCTGACTTCGCCGGTGAACGCGCCCTCGCGCTCCCAGTGGCAGTACTGCCCGGCCACGGCGATGTTGCTGTTGCGGGCCGCCTCGGCCACGGCGTGCAGTGCGGTGAACGGCGGCGCCACCACGATCTCCACGCCGGCCACCGCCTTCACCACCGAGCGCAGTTCCTTCACGTGCACCACGGCTTCGTGCACGGTCTTGAACATCTTCCAGTTGCCAGCGATGAGTGGCTGCCGCATGAGAAGCTCCGGGGCTCGGGACTCGGGTCTCGGGGAAGCCTGAGCGATGCGTCCCGTGTTCCGTGATTCGGACAGCCTAACTCAACGGAGGTAACGCGGCGTCTGTTGTCCCTTCCCGAGCCCCGAGCCCCGGCCCTTCAGTGCTTGTCGGGTAGCGCCGCGACGCCCGGCAGTTCCCGGCCGCCCAGGAACTCCAGCGACGCGCCGCCGCCGGTGGAGATGTGCGTGATCTTGTCGGCCACGCCGGCGGCGTTCACCGCCGCCACCGAATCGCCGCCGCCGATGATCGTCGTGCCCTGCACCGCGGCCACGGCCTGGGCCACCCCCATGGTGCCGGCCGCGAACGGCGCCATCTCGAACACGCCCATCGGCCCGTTCCACACCACCGTCTTCGCCGGGGCGATGATGGCGCTGAAGAGCTTCACCGTTTCAGGGCCGATGTCGAGGCCCATGCGGTCGCCCAGATCGTGGTCGGCCACGTGCAGCACGGCGGTCGGGGCATCCGCGGCCAGGGCCGGCGCCACCACGTGATCCACCGGCAGCGTCAGCTCCACGCCCTTCACCTTGGCGTGCTCGACGATCTGCAGCGCCGCCGCCAGCTTGTCGTCTTCGACCAGCGATTTGCCCACCGGCAGGCCGAGCGCCTTGAAGAAGGTGTAGGCCATGGCGCCGCCGATCAACAGCTGATCGACCTTGCCGAGCAGGTTCTCGATCACCTCGAGCTTGTCCGACACCTTGGCGCCGCCCAGGATGGCCACGAACGGCCGCTCAGGCTCGCCCAGCGCCTTGCCCAGCCAGGTGAGCTCCTTCTCCATCAGCAAGCCGGCGCCGGCGGCGGCGAACGGGCCGACCATGCCGGCCACCGAGGCGTGGGCGCGGTGCGCCGCGCCGAAGGCGTCGTCCACGTAGACGTCGGCCAGCGTGGCCAGCGCGGTGGCGAACGTGGGATCGTTCTTCTCTTCTTCCGGGTGGAAGCGCAGGTTCTCGAGCAGCACCACGTGCGACCCGCCCGGCGCCTCGGCCCGGGCGATGGCGGCGCGCGCCGGCTCGCCGATGCAGTCGTCGGCGAACTCCACCGCGCGGCCGAGCAGCGCCGACAGGTGGGCGGCCACCGGCTTCAGGCTGTACTCCGGCGCCACCTTGCCCTTGGGCCGGCCGAGGTGCGAGGCCAGGATCACCGTCGAGTCGTGATCGAGCGCGAACCGGATGCTCGGCAGCGCGGCGGTGATGCGGGTGTCGTCGGTGATGACGCCGTGCTTGAGCGGGACGTTGAAGTCCACGCGCATGAACACCCGGCGGTCGTCGAGCGGCAGATCGCGGATCGAGTATTTGGTCATCGGCAAAGACAGCGGCCAGGGGCCAGGGGCTGGCGGCTAGAGAGCGCGAGCGACCTTCTTCAGCAGGTCGATGCAGCGGTTGGAGTAGCCCCACTCGTTGTCGTACCAGGCCATCACCTTCACGAAGTCGCCGTCCATCACCTTGGTGTAGGCGCTGTCGACGATCGACGAGTGCGGGTTGCCGCGGAAGTCGATCGAGACCAGCGGCGCGTCCTCGACGTGCAGGATGCCCTTGAGCGGCCCGGCGGCGGCGGCCCTGAGCGCGCCGTTCACCTCCTCTGCGCTCGCCTTCGTGTTGAAGAGCGCCACCAGGTCCACGACCGACACGTTGGGCGTCGGCACCCGCATCGAGATGCCGTCGAGCTTGCCCTTGAGATCCGGCAGCACCTCGCCGACGGCCGACGCGGCGCCGGTCGTCGTCGGGATGATCGACATGGCGGCGGCGCGGGCGCGGCGGATGTCCTTGTGCGGCAGGTCGAGTAGGTTCTGGTCGTTGGTGTAGGCGTGCACCGTGGTCATCCAGCCGCGGCTGATGCCGAAGCTCTGGTGCAGCACCTTCACCACCGGGGCCAGGCAGTTGGTGGTGCACGACGCGTTCGAGATGATGTGGTGGGTGGCCGGGTCGTACTGCTCGTCGTTCACGCCGAGCACCACGGTGACGTCGGGCTTCTTGGCCGGGGCGGTGACGATCACCTTCTTCGCGCCGGCGGCGAGATGCTTCGCCGCGCCGTCGCGATCGGCGAACTTGCCGGTGGACTCGAACACCACGTCCACACCCAGGTCCTTCCACGGCAGCGCCGCCGGATCCTTCGACGACAGCACGGTGAACTCGTCGCCGTCGACGACGATGGCGTCGCCCTTGGCCTCGATGGCGGCGCTCAGGTTGCCGAGCACCGAGTCGTACTTCAGCAGGTGCGCGAGGGTCTTGGCGTCGGTCAAGTCGTTCACGGCGACGAAGTCGATGTCGTCGTCGGCGAGCGCCGCCCGCATGATGTTGCGACCGATGCGCCCGAACCCGTTGATCCCCACTCGAACCGCCATCGCACCCTCCAGCACTTCGCTCGTGATCACCGGCGAAGGCTGCCCGCCGTGGCCTTCGGCGACGGCGGGCTGAAAGGCCCAGGATCGATCGGCGACGGTGGGCAGACGTGTCCCGCCATTCGCGCACCGGCTGGGCAGGCCGGGCCGCGCCAACCCGGTTGGCGCAAACGTATGATTGTATAGCCCACGCGCGACGCCCGGTCAATGCGCCGCGGTATACTGAGCAGATTGACAACTCGCGCAGAATGAACGGCTTACGCGAATAAATGTACGTCCTGTACACCGCGCTCATCGTGCTCTTCGCGCTGGCCGTTTCGCCCTGGCTCCTCTACCAGGCGGTGCGCTACCGCAAGTACGTCGCCAGCCTGCCGCAGCGGCTCGGCTACCTGCCGGTGTCGTTCAACATCGACGCCGAGCCGTCGATCTGGATCCACGCCGTGTCGGTGGGCGAACTGCTCACGGCGCGGCCGCTGATCGCGGCACTGCGCGAACGCCATCCCGGTCTGCGGCTGTTCGTCTCGACGACGACGATGTCGGCGCAGCAGCTGGCCCGCCGCAGCGTGCCGGACGCCGACGCCGTCTTCTACTTTCCGTTCGATCTCGCCCTGGTGGTGCGGCGCACGCTCGATCTCGTCAAGCCGCGCCTGTTCCTGATGATGGAAACCGAGATCTGGCCCAACCTGCTGCGCGAGTGCCGGGCCCGCGGCATCCGCACCGCGGTCGTCAACGGCCGGCTGTCGTCGCGCTCGTTCCCGCGCTACCGCCTCGCCCGCGGCTTCTTCAAGCACGTGCTCGCCGACATCGACGCGTTCTGCGTGCAGTCGGAGGAGTCGGCGCGGCGCTTCGCCGAGATCGGCGCGCCCGCCGACCGCATCACCGTCACCGGCAGCCTGAAGTTCGATTCGCTCGAGCCGGGCGGGGGGCCGGCGCAGGCGCGGCCGCGCGAGCGCGTGCTGCGCTACTTCCGCTTCCCGCCGACGCGGCCGGTGCTGGTGGCCGGCAGCACCATGAAGGGCGAGGAGGCGATGGTGCTGCGGGTGTTCCGGCGCGTCAAGACGGCGGTGCCGGCGGCGGTGCTGCTCATCGCGCCGCGTCATCCCGAGCGGTTCGGCGAAGTCGTGCAGTTGTGCCAGCAGGAAGGCTTCCGCACGGTGCGGCGCAGCGACCTGCCCATCGACGCCGAGCCGCGCGCCGACGTCGTCGTGCTCGACACCATCGGCGAGCTGGCCACCGTGTACCAGCTCGGCACCGTGGTGTTCGTCGGCGGCAGCCTGGTGCCCACCGGCGGCCACAACATCCTGGAGCCGGCGGTGTACGGACGGCCGGTGGTGTTCGGCCCGCACATGCAGAACTTCGCGGAGATCGCCGCCGCGTTCCGCGCCAACGACGCCGGCGTGCAGGTGGACGGCGAGGGCGCCTTCGAAACCCAGGTGGTGGCGTTGATGACCGACCCGGTGCGCCGCGCGCGCCTCGGCGCGGCCGCGCGGGCCCTGGTCGAGGCCAACCGCGGCGCCAAGGAGAAGACCCTGGCCGTCGTCGACGGCCTGCTGCCGCCGCCGCGCAGCAGCTACCCGGCCAACGTGCGGCCGTTCCGCACGCCGAGTTGATGCTGCACCGGCTCTACGGTCAGATCGCGCGGGCGCGTCGCGGCTGGTACGAGCGCCGGTCCGGCGCCCAGCGGCACCTGGCGCGGCCGGTGATCAGCGTCGGCAACCTGAGCGTCGGCGGCACCGGCAAGACGCCGCTGGTGGCGGCGCTGGCGGCCTGGCTGGTGGCGGAAGGCGAGCGGCCGGCGATCCTCTCGCGCGGCTACGCGCGGCGCGATCGCACGCCGGAGCCCACCGTCGTCAGCGACGGCGAGCGCGTCCTCGCCGATGTCTTCGCCGCCGGCGACGAGCCGTTGATGCTGGCCCGCGCGGTGCCGCGGGCCCGCGTGATCGTCGGCGCCGACCGCGTCGCGTCGGGCCGGCTGGCCGAAGGGACGCTCGGCGCCACCGTCCATCTGCTCGACGACGGCTTCCAGCACGTGCAACTCGCCCGCGACCTCGACATCGTCGTGACGACGGCGGGGGCGCTCTCCACCGACCACGTCCTGCCGAAGGGCCGGCTGCGCGAGCCGATCGACACGCTGAGCCGCGCCGCGGTGCTGGTCGTCGTCGGCGCCGACGAGGCGGCCGCGGCAGCCGAGGCCGCCCGCTTCGGCGTGCCGCTCGGAGTGGCGGCGACGCGGCGCCTGGGCGCGCCGGTGACGGTGTCGGGCGGCGTGCCGCCGCCAGGCGCGCGCGTGGTGGCGCTGGCGGGCATCGGCGCGCCGTCGCAGTTCGTGACCGCGCTGGCGGCGCAGGGGTGGCAGGTGATGGCGACGCGGCCGTTCGCCGATCACCATTGGTACACCGCCGCGGATCTCACCGCCGTGGCCCGGCTGGTCGAGGCCCACGGCGCCTGGGGCGTGCTGACCACCGATAAGGACGCGGTGCGGCTCGAGCCGCTCGGCGCGCTGCCCTGCGCCGTCGCCCGCGTGCCGATGACGCTCGAGGTGCCACGCTGGACCGCACTCACGGACCAGGTGCGCGCCGCGGTGGCGGGCGGACGCGCGGCCACGGGGGCGCGGCCGTGAAGGCGTTCCGTCAGCGGCTCGAACTGGCCGCGGTGCGCGGCGTGCGTGCCGTCATCAGCTGGCTGCCGGCGGCGGTCGCCCGCGGCCTGGGCATCGCCCTCGGCACCGCGTTCTACCTCCTCGACGCACCGCACCGGCGCGTGGCGCAAGCCAACCTCACGCAGTGCTTCCCGGCTCGCAGCCAGGCCGAGTGCCGGCGCATCGCCCGCGGTGTGTTCCAGCATTTCGGCGTGCTGCTGGTCGAACTGCTGCGCTTCAGCACGTTGTCACCCGAGGCGATGCGCGCGGCGGTGGAAGTGGAGGGCGCCGAGCACGTCCACGCCGCCTACGCCAGCGGCCGCGGCGTGCTGTTTTTCACCGGCCACTTCGGGTTCTGGGAACTGCACGCTCTGGTGCACGCGCTGGTCTTCGAGCCGATCGGCGTGCTGGCCCGTCCGCTCGACAACCCCGGCCTGCACGACCTGCTCGAGCGGCTGCGCCAGCGCACCGGCAACACCGTGATCTACCGCGAGGGCGCGGTGCGCAAGGTGCTGCGGACGCTGAACGACGGCCACGGCGTGGCGCTGCTCATCGACCAGCACATGCACAGCCCCGACGCCATCTGGGTGCGGTTCTTCCAGCGGCCGGCGGCCACCACCTCCACGCTGGCCGCGCTGGCGCTGCGCACCGGATCGCCGGTGGTGCCGGTGTTCGCCACGCCGTTGCCGAATGGCCGCCTCCGGCTGATCTACGAACGGCCGGTGGCCCCGCCCGAGGCCGGCACGCCGGAGCCGGTCCGCGATTTCACGCAGCGCTGCACCGACGTGCTGGAGATGTACGTCCGCCGTCAGCCGGAGTTGTGGCTGTGGATGCACCGCCGCTGGCGCGACGCGCCGGCGCCCGAGACGCGCGGCATGTTCCCGGCGGTGCGCGACGACGGAGCGGTGGATGGCTGAGGCGCCGGCGCGGATCGTCGTCGCCGCGCCGAACTGGCTGGGCGACGCGGTGATGGGCCTGCCGGCGCTGCACGCGGTGCGCGTCCACGCCCCGGCCGCGCACCTGGCGGTGGCGGCGCGGCCCAGCGTAGCCGCGCTCTACGCGATGGTGCCCGAGGTGGACGCCGTGGTGCCGCTCGCCGCGCGCGCGCCGATCACGCGCCCGGCGGTCTGGCGCGCCGACGCCGCCCGCCTCGCCGCCGAGCGTTTCGATCTAGCCGTGCTGCTCCCCAATTCGTTCATCTCGGCGTGGACGGCCGCCAAGGCGGGGATCCCCGAGCGCTGGGGCTACGCGGCGCAGGGCCGCGGCCGGCTCCTGACGCGCCGGGTACGCCGGCCGCGCGGGCTGCCGCATCAGGCCGACTATTACCTCACGCTCACCGAGGCACTCGGCTTGCCGGCGGTGCCGCGCCTGGCGCCGATCCGCGTGCCCGATGCCGCCCGCGCCGCCGCCGCCGCGCTGGTGCCCTCGCGCGCGTTCGTCGTCGTGGCCCCGGGTGCCGCGTACGGCCGCGCCAAGCAGTGGCCGCCGGAGCGCTTCGCCGAGTTGGCGGCCCGGCTCTGGCGCGAGCGCACCCTGGCCACCGTCGTCGTCGGGGCCGGCGGCGACGCCGCCGCCAGCGTTGAACTGCGCGCCGCCCTGCGCGGCGTCGAGGGCGGCCGTGCGGCGTCCGAAGCGCTGGTCGACCTGGTGGGCCGCACCGATCTGGCCACACTCGCCGCGGTGCTGGCCGGCGCGCGGGCGGTGGTCGCCAACGACTCGGGCGCCATGCACCTGGCCGGTGCCGTCGGCGCGCCGGTGGTCGCGGTGTTCGGCGCCACCAACGAACATCACACCGCGCCGCTGCCGGCCCGCGCCGATCAGCCGCCGCCGCGCATCGTCAGCCACGACGTGTGGTGCCGGCCGTGTATGCTGCGGGAGTGCCCGCTCGGGCACCTGTGCATGCGCGGCGTCACCGCCCTCCAGGTGGCCGCGCTGATCCCCTGACCATGTCGGCACCCCCTTCGTCGCCCGCGTCCGGCCGGCCCGCGATCTTCCTCGATCGCGACGGCACCCTGAACGAGGACGTCGGCTATCTCTCCGAGCTCTCGCACCTCACGCTCTATCCGTGGGCCATCGACGCGGTGCGGCTGTTCAATCGCGCCGGCTACGCCGTGGTGGTCATCACCAACCAGGGCGGCATCGGCCGCGGCATGATCCGTCCGGAGTTCGTGCCCGAGCTGCACGCCGTGATCGCCGAGCGGCTGGCCCGCGCCGGCGCCCGCGTGGACGGCTGGTATCACTGTCCGCACCATCCGGCGGCCCTCATCGAGCACCTCAAGGGCGACTGCCGCTGCCGCAAACCCGAGCCGGGGATGCTGCTCGACGCCATCGCCGACCTGGGCCTCGATCCGACGCGGTCGTGGATGATCGGCGACAAGTGGCACGACGTGCAGGTCGGCCAGCGCGTCGGCGCCCGCGGCATCCTGGTGCGCACCGGCTGGGGGCGGCTCGAGGAGGAGACGCGGCCGGCCCGACAGGACGTCTTCGCCATCTGCGACACGCTCGCCGACGCCGCGGCCGTCGTGCTCAACGCCGACCGGTCGGTAGGGTAGTCTTGAGCGGCCGCATGGCGACGCCGACCGACGATCCGACCCCTGCCCGCCTCGCCGCGCTGCTGCGCGCGGCGCGCGGCCGGCGCGTCGTCGTGCTCGGCGACCTGATCGCCGACGAGTACGTGTCGGGACGCATCGCCCGCGTGTCGCGCGAGGCGCCGGTGCTGATCCTGGAGTACGACTCCACCGACATCCGCCCCGGCGGCGCCGGCAACGCCGCGCACAACGTCGCCGCGCTGGGCGGGACGGCCGCGCTCGTGGCGCTGGCCGGCCGCGACGAACCTGGACGCCGTGTCCTGGCGTCGTTCCCGCGGGGCGTGGACACGCGCGCGGTGGTGCGTCCGGCCGGCTACCGCACCCCGGTCAAGACGCGGATCCTCGCCGGCGGCATCCATTCGGCCAAGCAGCAGGTGGTGCGCATCGACCGCCACGCCGGTGATCCCATCGCCGAGCCGTGGCGCGCGGCGTGGCTGCGCGCGGCCAGGCGCGCCCTGCGCGGTGCCGACGCGGTGCTGGTGTCCGACTACGGCTCGGGGCTGCTGTCACCCGCCCTCGTCGCGGCCCTGGTTGCGCCGCTGCGCCGCGGCCGCCGGCGCGTGCCGGTGCTGGTGGACTCGCGCTACGAGCTGTTGCGGTATCGCGGGCTCACCGCCTGCACGCCCAACGAATCGGAAGTGGAGGCGGCGCTCGACGTGACGATCGGCGACAGCCAGCGCGCCCTCGAGCGGGCCGGCCGCGCCATCCTGGCGCGCACCCGCATGGACGCCGTGCTCGTCACCCGCGGCAGCCGCGGCATGGCGCTGTTCGAGCCCGGCACGCCCACCGTCCACCTGCCGATCCACGGATCGGACGAAATCGCCGACGTGACCGGAGCCGGCGACACGGTGATGGCCACCCTCACCCTCGCGCTGGCCGCGGGGGCATCGATGGCCGATGCGGCGCGGCTGGCCAACTACGCCGGCGGGCTGGTGGTGATGAAGCGCGGCACGGCCACGGTGAGCGGCCGCGAACTCGCCCGCGCCGTCGCCAGCGACGCCGGCCGGTAGGGAACGACCGCGATGGGGCAGGTGCTGTCGCGCCAGGACCTGGTGGCGTTCGTGGCCGAGGCGCGCCGAGCGGGCCGCACCGTGGCCCTCGCCAATGGCGTGTTCGATCTGCTGCACGTCGGCCACGTGCGCTACCTGACCGCGGCGGCGCGCGAAGCCGACCTGCTGGTCGTGGCCGTGAACGACGATGCGTCGGTGCACGCGCTCAAGGGGCCCGGCCAGCCGATCCTGGCGGCCGCCGACCGCGCCGAACTCGTCGCGGCGCTGGCCGCGGTGAGCGCGGTGACCATCTTCGACGAAGCCACCGTGACGCCGCTGCTCGAGCTGCTGCGCCCAGACGTGCATTGCAAGGGCACCGACTACACGGTGGAGAGCGTGCCGGAGCGCGCCACCGTCGCTGCTTATGGCGGCCGTACCGCCATCGTCGGCGACCCCAAAGACCACTCGACGCGCGACCTGTTGCGGACGATCCGCGAGGGCGGGCGGTGAGCGGCGCGGCGCTGCCGCCCGACGCGCGGCTGCTCGTCGTGCGGCTGGGCGCACTGGGCGACATCGTTCACGCCCTGCCCGTGCTGGCGGCGCTGCGCGCGGCGCGTCCCGACGTGGCGGTGGATTGGCTGGTGGACGCGCGGTATGCCGCGGTGCTCGATCTCGTGGACGGCATCCGCACGCGGGTCGTGGTGCGGGCCACTGACGCCGGTGCGCGCGCGGACGAACGCCGCTTCGCCGGCACCGCCGGCCTGTTCGAGGCGATCGGCTGGCTACGCGCGCAAGGCTATGCGGCGGCCGTCGATCTGCAGGGCCTGATCAAGTCGGCGGTGTTCGCGCGCGCCTCGGCGGCGACGCGCGTGGTCGGCTTCGTGGTGGATCACCTGCGCGAGCGGCAGGCCGCCTGGATGTACACGGAGACGGTGGCCGGACCCGAGGGCGGCCACGTGGTGCTGAAGAACCTGGCCGCCCTGCCGGCGCTGGGCCTCGACGTGCCGCCGCATCCGGCCTTTCCGTGGCGCGACGTCCCGTCATCCGTCGCGGAGACGGTGGCCGCGCTGCCGGCGGTGCGCTCCTCTGGCGGGCGCTTCGCCGTGCTGAATCCTGGCGCCGCCTGGCCCAACAAGCGCTGGCCGGCCGAGCGCTTCGGCGCCCTGGCGGCGCGGCTCGGCCAGGACCTGGGCGTGCCGAGCGTGGTGAGCTGGGGCGGCGCGGAGCAGGCGCTCGCCGAATCGATCGTCACGGCGTCCGCCGGCCAGGCCGTCGTGTCGCCACCGACGGCGCTGGCCGACTTGCTGGCCATCTTCCGCCGCGGCGCCGTGGTCGTGAGCGGCGACACCGGACCGCTGCATCTGGCGGCCTCGGTCGGCGCGCCGGTGGTCGGGCTCTTCGGTCCGACGCGTCCCGAGCGCAACGGCCCGTGGGACCCGCGCGACGAGTCGGTGTCGCGCGCCGCGACGTGCGTCTGCTTCCACAAGCGCCAGTGCGTGCGCGGCCACGCCTGCGTGGACGACATCACCGTGGACGAAGTACTGGCGGCGTGCCGCCGGCGGCTGGACGCGGGCCGGCGATGAGCGCGATTCGCGTGCTGGCGCGCTACCGCGTGGCCCTCGGCGGCCTGATGGCGGTGCTGACCGCGTGGCTGGCCCGACCGACACCGCGCAGCCTGGCGCTGGGCCTCGGGCTGATCGTGGCCGGCGAATGGCTGCGGGTATGGGCCGCCGGCCACGTCGAGAAGAGCCGCGAGGTCACCTCCAGCGGGCCGTACCGCGTCACGCGGCACCCGCTGTATCTGGGCTCGACGCTGCTCGGCGTGGGCTTCGCACTGGCCGCCAATCACCTCTGGCTCGGGCTGGCGGTCGTGGCGTATCTCGTCGCCACGCTGGGCGCGGCGATCCGCGCCGAGGAGGCGCACCTGCGCGAGAAGTTCGGGGACGCCTACGACGCCTACGCGGCGCGGCGCGCTCCGCCGAGCAGCCGCCGTTTCAGCTGGGCGCGGGCCCTGGCCAACCGCGAACACCACGCGCTGGCCGGCGTGGCGGCAGGATTGCTGCTGCTCGTGCTCAGGGTCTGGTATAGTCAGAGTTTCGTCGGTCGGTGAGCCGGGCGGTTAGCTCAGTTG
>CAYUAX010000002.1:0-5439 GCA_964442845.1 uncultured Bifidobacteriaceae bacterium
CTTCCACCAGTGGGAGCGCGACGAGATCGAGGTGAAGCTGATCCTGAAGGGCGGCGGCTGCGAGAACATGAACGCGCAGTACTCGCTGCCGATGGAGCTGCCGCACCTCGGCCGCGCCGACCGCACGCTCGAAGGCGTGCGCAAGTGCATCCTGCACGCCGTGTGGAACGCGCAGGGCAAGGGCTGCGCGCCCGGTGCCATCGGCGTGTGCATCGGCGGCGACCGCACCTCGGGTTACGTCCACGCCAAGGAACAGCTCTTCCGCACGCTCGACGACGTCAACCCCGACGAGCGGCTGGCGGCGCTCGAAGCCGAGATCATGGCCACGGTCAATCGGCTCGGCGTCGGCACCATGGGCTTCGGCGGCCGCACCTCGCTCATCGGCTGCAAGGTCGGCGTGCTCAACCGCCTGCCGGCCAGCTTCTTCGTGTCGGTGGCCTACGACTGCTGGGCGTTCCGCCGCCTCGGCGTCGTGATCGATCCCGCCACCGGCGAGATCCGCCGCTGGCTCTACCGCGACCCGGCCGTGCCGGCGCTGGCGATGATGGACCAGCAGGGCTATCGGCGCACCGGCCGCGAGATCGCCCTGACCACGCCGCTCGACGAAGCGGCGGTCCGATCGCTCAAGGTCGGCGACGTCGTGATGGTGAGCGGCCGCGCCTACACCGGCCGCGACGCCGTCCATCACCACCTGATGTCGCACGAGCCGCCGGTGGATCTGCGCGGCAGCCTCGTCTACCACTGCGGGCCGGTCGTGAAGAAGCTGGACGACGGCTCGTGGACGATCACCGCGGCCGGTCCGACGACGAGCATCCGCGAGGAGCCGTACCAGGCTGACATCATCGGCCGCTACGGCATCCGCGCGGTGATGGGGAAGGGCGGCATGGGGGCGAGGACGCTGGCCGGGCTGAAGCAGCACGGCGCCGTGTATCTCAACGCGGTCGGCGGCGCGGCGCAGTTCTACGCCCGCTGCATCGAGCGGGTGGAGGGCGTGTCGTTGCAGGAATTCGGCACGCCCGAGGCGATGTGGCACCTGCAGCTGCGCGACTTTCCAGCCATCGTCACCATGGACGCGCATGGCAACAGCCTGCACAAGGACGTCGAGCAGGCCTCGGCGGTTGAGCTGGCGGCCCTGGCGGCGCCGTCCCGCTGAGCTCGTGGCGCGGCCGTTGTCGACGCCATAACGTCAACGCAGGCAAGGGGTTAGCTCGCTAGTCCGGGCGTCCTCGACGTGCTACACTGAGGCTACCATGCACACCGATACCGTTGCCGTTCCGGCGCCGCCCGTTCCCGTCGTCACGCCCAGCGTCATCCACGTGACCGAGGCTGCGGCCGGCAAGATCCGCGACCTGCTGGTCGAAGAGGGCAAGGCCGACAGCGGCCTTCGCGTCTTCGTGCAGGGCGGTGGCTGCTCGGGTTTCCAGTACGGGCTGATGATCGAGGAGTCGGGCGGCGGCGTCGGCGACCAGCTGTTCGAGTCGAACGGCGTGAGGCTCTTCGTCGATCCGGTGAGCCTCAGCTACCTCAAGGGCGCCGAGGTCGACTTCGTCGACACGATCACCGGCGGCGGCTTCACGATCAAGAACCCGAACGCCACCTCGACCTGCGGCTGCGGGTCGTCGTTCAGCGCGTAGGGCCGGGCCCGGTCTCGACGGACGGCGCGTCCGGCGCCGTCCGCCCGTCGTCCCGCACGTCCCGTAGGTGTCCGGTCACATGGCGACCAGCGTCAGCCTTCCAGACCTCGACCGCCTGCGCCCGGCAGGCACCAAGCGCTCCAGCAAGCGCGATCAGATCGTCAACACCTTCCTCAAGCAGGAAGGCCATCTCAGCGCCGACGACCTGGTCGACCTCATCAAGCGCGAGGACCACCGGATCAGCCGCGCGACGGTCTATCGGACGCTGCAGTGGATGGTCACGGCCGGCGTCGCCCGCAAGGTGGACTTCGGCGAGGGCCGGCTCCGCTACGAGCACTCCTACCGGCACCCGCGTCACTACCACCTGATCTGCAAGACCTGCAATCGCTCATTCGAGTTCCTCAGCTCGGACATCGAGTCGCTGGTCGAGGAGGTGGCGGCGGCGCGCAAGTTCACCGCGCGGCAGAGCGTGGTGCAGATCTACGGCACCTGCGAGGCCTGCCAGGCCGGCCGCGTCGCCCCCTCCGAGGGCGGCAATTCCGAGCTGCTGTTCGCCCGCGACGCCATGCGCATCGCCATCGCCACCGAGCGCAGCGGCCGCGAGTTCTACACTCGCGCGGCGCGGCTGGTGAAGAACAGCCGCGGCCGCCACGTCTTCGAGAAGCTGGCCACCGAGGAGATCGACCACCTCGACCGGCTCGAGGCCCGCTACCAGACGCTGCTCGAACGCGATCCGGAACTGGAGTCGCGGCCGACGTTCCTGTTCTTCAAGGGCGCCGCCAACGGTCTGTTCGCCGAGGGCGCCGAACAGCTCACCAAGCCGGGCGTGGACGAGGCCGAGGCGCTCCGCATCGGCATCCGCTGCGAACGCAACTCGCATCGCTTCTTCAAACGTTACGGCGAGCGGTTCGAGGACTCCGAGGGCAAGCAGATCTTTCTCGAGTTCGCCGAAGAGGAACGCGAGCACCTCGAGCTGCTGATGCGCGAGTACCGGGCGCTCATCACCCGGCGCCTCGCCGGCAAGCGCTCGCGCCGCCCGGCCCGGGCGGCGGCGGCGGCCCGGCCGCGCCGCAAGGTCCGTCCCGCCACGTGATCGACCTGCACCTGCACACGACCGCGTCCGACGGCCGGTGCAGCCCGACGGCGCTGGTGCAGCGCGTGCACGCCGCCGGCGTCCAGGTGTTCGCGGTCACCGATCACGACACCGTGGCCGCGCACGCCGAAGCGGCGGTCGCTGCCGCCGCCCACGGCGTGACGTTCGTGCCGGGCATCGAGGTCACCGCGGTGGATCGCGGGCGCGACGTGCACGTGCTCGGCTACTGGATCGACGGTGCGCGGCCGGCGTTCGCCGCGTTCCTGCGCGACCAGCGGGCCCGGCGCGTCGCCCGCGTGCAGGCCATCGGCGCGGCGCTCGCGGCCGCCGGCGCCGCCGTCGACCTCGGCCCCCTGCTGGCGCATCTCGCCGACCGTCCGGGCACGTCGGTCGGCCGGCCCGATCTGGCCCGGCTGCTGGTCGCCGCCGGCCACGCCTCGTCGGTGCAGGACGCGTTCGATCGCTACCTCGCCGAGGGCGGCCCGGCCTACGTGCCGCGCACCGGCGTCTCCCCGGAAGACGCCGTGGCGTTGATCCACGAGGCCGGCGGGCTGGCCTCGCTGGCCCATCCCGGCGTGACGCGGCGTGACGATCGCCTGGCGGCGTGGGCCGCCGCCGGCCTCGATGCGATCGAGGCGCATCACTCCGACCACGATGACGCCGACGTGGCGCGCTACGTCGAACGGGCGCGCGCACTGCGCCTGCTCGTCACCGGCGGATCGGACTTCCACGGCGACGATCCGATGAGCCATCGCACGCGCCGGCGCGTGGTCGGCGGCGTCGCGCTGCCGGCCGACGACTGGGCGGCGTTCGCCGCCCGCCACGCCGCGACCGGCGGCGGCGCCGGGGCATGAGCGCGCCGCTGGTCGAGTTCAGCGGCGTCGAGAAGGCCTATCAGGCGCTGCGGCCGCTGCGGCTGCGCGCCCTGGAGGTCCGTCCCGGCGAGGTCGTCGCCTTGAGCGGCCTCGATGCGATGGCCGCCGAGGTGCTGGTCAACCTGATGACCGCGGCCGTGCGTCCCGACGCCGGCGCGGTGCGCCTGTTCGGCACCGCCACCGACGCCATCGACGACTACGATGCCTGGCTCGGCATGCTCGACGGCCTCGGCCTGCTCACCGACCGCGCGGTGCTGCTCGGCCAGTGCACGGTGGCGCAGAACGTCGCCCTGCCGCTCACCCTCGAGATCGAGCCGGTTCGCGCCGACGTGGTCCCCGCGGTGGCGGCGCTCGCCGCCGAGGTCGGCATCCCCGCCGCGCATCACGACACGCGCGTCCACGACGCGCCGCCGGGCGTGGTGCAGCGGGTCCGCCTGGCCCGCGCGCTGGCCCTCAATCCGCGCCTGCTCGTCGCCGAGCACCCGTCGGCATCGCTGCCCCGCGCCGAGGTGGCGCCGTTCGCCCGCGACCTGCGCGCCGTCGCTGCCCGCCGCGGTCTGGGGCTGCTGGCGGTGAGCGCCGACCGCGAGTTCGTGCGCGCGCTCGGCGGCACCGCGCTCACCCTCGATCCGGCGAGCGGCGTGCTGCACCGGCCGGGTCTGCTGGCGCGGCTCGGGCTGAGCTGAGAGACTATGGCGATGGCGATTTACGGCGAGGTGGTGCGGCTCGAGCCGGCGCGCGGCTTCGGCTTCATCCGCGACGACCGCCACGGCGATTGGTTCTTCGTCGCCGCCGGCGTCCGGCGCGGCGGCCTCGAGTCGCTGTGGGTCGGCGAGCGGGTGGCGTTCGGCGAAGAGTGGACGCCGCACGGCCCGCGGGCCACCGACATCCACCACGAGCAGTCCGAGTGAAGGCGACGCGACTGGTGCTGTTCGACATCGACGGCACCCTGCTGTTGACTGGCGGCGCCGGCAAGCGGGCGATGGATCGCGCGTTCGAGGACGTGTTCGGCGTCGCCGATGCCTTCGCCGCGGTGCCGATGGGTGGCCGCACCGACCGCTTCCTGATCGAGCGGGCGCTGTCCAACTGGCGTCTCGCGGCCACCCCCGCCGCGCTCGACGGATTCCGCCGGCGCTACCTCGAGCACCTCGCCGCCGGCATCCACGAGACGGGCCACGGTCGCCGCGGCGTCATGCCCGGCGTCGGCGCGCTGCTCGACGCGCTCGACGCCCGCCCCGGTGTGCAGGTGGCGTTGCTGACCGGCAACTACCTCGAGGGCGCGCGCATCAAGCTCGCCCATTTCGGGCTGTGGCACCGCTTCGCCTGGGGCACGTTCGGCGACGATCACGCCGAGCGCGACGACCTGGCCCGCGCCGCCGTCGTTGCCGCCGGCCGCTACGGTGTCGATCTGGCTGACCCGACCGACGCCGTGATCATCGGTGATACCCCGTTCGACATCGCCTGCGCCCGCGCTGCCGGCACCCGCGTCGTCGCGGTGGCGACCGGCGGCCACGGTCTCGACGAGCTGCGCGCCCTCGGACCGGACGCCGCGGTCGAGGACCTGTCCGATCTCGACGCCGTGCTGCCGCTGCTGGCCTGAGCCGCGGTCCGACATCGGTGGTGGCGATTGGGGTCGTGCCGGCCGCCTCCACCATTCCGCCCGGCGCGCCCGCTCTAGTATTGGACGCTTCTACTGGCGCATCGCCGATCACCGCGTCGACCGTGCGCTCGTGACGCGGGTCAAGACGAAGCCGGTTTGGATTGGGGAGGCGAGACCCTGCAGGGGCCGACGCGAGTCGGGACGAAGCCGGTTTGGACTGGGGGAGGCGAGGCCCCG
>CAYUAX010000002.1:5539-127837 GCA_964442845.1 uncultured Bifidobacteriaceae bacterium
GACGAAGCCGGTTTGGACTGGGGGAGGCGAGGCCCCGTAGGGGCCGACGCGAGTCAGGACGGAGCCGGTTTGACTGGGGGAGGCGAGGCCCCGTAGGGGCCGACGCCGATCAGGTGGAGTCGTGCCGGCCGAGGCGAGCGCGAAGCGCGAAGCCGGCCCGCCTGGCTCCCAGGCGATTCGATGCCACTCGCGCGAAGCGCGAGTGGCGGAAGCGCCTGGGAGTCGAACCCAGCCTGCCCTCGAAGAGGGCAGCGACCGGTTTTGAAGACCGGGAGGACCACCGGGCCCCGTTCGCTTCCACGTGCGATCATAGCGTGCGGCTGAGGCACGGCGGCGGCGCGGAGCTTGTGGTGTGGGGTGTGGAACCCCGGCCTCACGGGACGAGGCCGGGACGGGCGAGGACGAGGGGGAGCGTGCGATCAGCCTTCGAGCAGGCGGACGTCGGCGGCGCGCGGGCCCTTGGCCGATTCCTCGGTGACGAACTCCACGCGCTGCCCTTCGCGCAGCAGCTCGAAGACGACGCCGCGCACGGCGCTACGGTGGAAGAAGTGCTCCAGGCCCGATTCGTCCCGAATGAAGCCGAAGCCCTTGTCGATCAGGAGCCGTGCAATCGTGCCCTGCGGCATGTCCGTGCCCTCCGATGTGAGCGTGACGCGGCGGCGCGTCACCGACACTCTCAGTCCGATCGCCGCGACGACTCCGCCTGGACGTCGCGCGCCGAGCAGGCGTGCGTTCCCGGCGGGCCCTGGCGCGGACCCGAAAGGTTCGGGCAGTGTAGGCAGCACACCCGGCCAAGTCAAGCGTTCGCGGGCCGGAAATGCGGGCCTCGGACACGGTAGCGACGACATGGCGACGGTGCACGGCATCGTGCTCGCGGCGGGGCAGTCGGCGCGTATGGGACGGCCGAAGGCGGCACTGCGGCTGGGCGCCGGCGGCCCGACGTTCGCGGCTGCCGCCGTGGACGCCCTGCGCCTCGGGGGGGTGACCCGCGTGGTGGTGGTGGCGGGCGCGCACCCCGACGCCGTGCGCGAGGCCCTGGCCGGGATCGCAGACGTCGACGTGATCCAGCATCCCGACTGGACGTCCGGTCAGTTGTCGTCCGTGCTCGCCGGCCTGGCGGCCGTCGATCGGCCGGAGGTGGACGCCGTCGCCGTCACCCTCGTGGACGTGCCGCTGGTCCGTGCGACGACCGTCGCCGCGCTGGTCGCGGCGTGGCGGGCGACCCGGGCGCCGGTCGTACGGCCGGCCATCGGCGACCGCCATGGCCACCCGGTGATCTTCGACCGCGCCGTCTTCGCGGCGCTGCGCGCCGCGCCGCTCGAGGTCGGCGCCAAGGCGGTGATCGCCGCCTGCGGCGCCGCGGTCGTCAACGTCCCGGTGGACGATCGCGGCGCGCTGCGCGACGTCGACACGCCGGAAGAGTACGCGGCGCTGCTCGCCGGGGACCCGCCCCCCGCGCCCTGACCGGTCCGCTCACGGCGCGCCGTGCAACGTGCGGGCGAGCCAGCCGCGCAACGGGCCCATCGCCAGGTAGACCACCACTGCGCCGACCGCGATGGCCAGCGCCACCAGCCGCGTCGTCCGTCGTCCGCTCACCGTGTCCTCCCGCGCGCTCCAAACGCGCCGCGCCGCGAGTGTGACCGTCGCACCTGAACGGCGGATGAACGGCGGCCGCCCGTCGTTCAGGCCGGGTTCAGCCGTGGGTGGTCTATAACGGTCGCTGTGCGCGTGCTGGTCGTCGAAGATGAGTCGGCGCTGCAGGAGCAGCTGGTCGAGGCGCTGCGCGCCGCCGGCTACGCCGTGGACGCCGCCGAGGACGGCCGCCGCGCCGAGTTCCTCGGCCAGACCGAGCGCTACGACGCCGCCGTCCTCGATCTCGGGCTGCCGCACCTCGACGGCCTCACGGTGCTGCGCCGTTGGCGCGACGCCGGCGTGACGACGCCGGTGCTGGTGCTGACCGCACGCGACAGCTGGTCCGACAAGGTGCGCGGCATCGACGGCGGCGCCGACGACTACCTCACCAAGCCGTTCCAGCTCGAGGAGCTGCTGGCCCGGGTCCGCGGCCTCATCCGTCGGGCGTCCGGGCAGCTGGCGTCCGAGCTGCGCGCCGGCGACGTCGCGCTCGACCCGCGCCGCGCCCAGGTGACCCTGCGCGGGGCACCGGTGCGGCTGACTGCGCTGGAGTTCCGCGTCTTCGCCTACCTGATGCACCACCAGGACCGGGTCGTGCCGCAGGCCGAACTCGTCGATCACATCTACGAGCGCGACGACGACCGCGACTCGAACACCGTGGAGGTCTTCGTCGCCCGGCTGCGTCGCAAGCTCGGCGCCGCGACGATCGAGACGGTGCGCGGATTCGGCTACCGAATCGGGAGCGGCGGATGAGCACGCCGAAGTCGCTGCGCCAGACCCTGCTCGTCGGCGCCGGCCTGTGGACGGTCGGCCTGTTCGTCGTCGCCGGCATCGTCGCCACCGACATGCTGTTCCGCTTCGAGGGGTTTCCGCGCTTCTTCCACGGGCTGTTCATCAACGTGCCGGCGGCGGGCACGGTGGCCGTCGCCTGCCTGGTCGGCGGCGTGATGCAGATCCGCCGGGCCCTGGCCGCGCTGGCCCGCCTGCAGCGCGGTCTCGCCCACGTCCACGCCGGCGATCGCGCGCGGGTCGAGGGTGGGTTCCCGCGCGAGGTGCAGCCGCTCGTCGACGACCTCAACACGCTGCTCGACCACCGCGGCCGCACGGTGCAGCGGGCGCTGGCCCGGGCCGGTGACCTCGCCCACGGGCTCAAGACGCCGCTGACGGTGATTGCCCGCGAGGCCGACCGCGGGCCCGGGGATCCGCCGCGAGCGGACGTGCTGCGCCAGCAGGTGGAGCGGATGCGCCGGCAGATCGACTACCACCTCGCGCATGCCCGCGCCGCGGCGTCTGGTGCCCTGCCCGGCGCCTCGGCGGACGTCGCGGTGGCGGTCGCGGCGCTGGCGCGGACGCTCGAGCACCTGCATGCCGGGCGCGGCCTCGACATCCGCTGCGCCGTCGCCCCCGGCGTCGCGGTCCGCGTGCAGCGCGAGGACCTCGACGAGATGCTCGGCAACCTGCTCGACAACGCCTGCAAATGGGGCCGGCACCAGGTGGAGGTCGGCGCCAGGATCGCCGACGGCGTGGTGCACGTGGCCGTCGACGACGACGGCCCGGGCATACCAGCGGCGCTGCGTGCCGCGGTGCTGCGCCGAGGCGTTCGCGCCGACGAGGCGGCGCCGGGGTCCGGCCTCGGCCTGGCCATCGTCGCCGATCTCGTCGATCTCTACGACGGGTCGATCACCCTGGAGGCCTCGCCGCTGGGCGGGACCCGCGCCCATCTCGTGCTGCCTGGAGCGTCTCATGCTGCGTGATCTCGTCCATGGCTGGCGGGCGATGGCCGCCACGCCCCTCGTCAGCGCTGTCGTCGTCCTGTCGCTGGCCGTCGGCATCGGCGTGAACACGGCGGTCTTTTCCTGGATTCAGGTGTTCGCGCTCACGCCGCTGCCGGGCGTGCCGCGCGCCGCCGA
The DNA here is from genome assembly GCA_964442845.1 of uncultured Bifidobacteriaceae bacterium. Taxonomy (GTDB): domain Bacteria; phylum Acidobacteriota; class Vicinamibacteria; order Vicinamibacterales; family UBA2999; genus CAWAYR01. The sequence continues at coordinate 9,082 of CAYUAX010000002.1, forward strand.
GTTCCGCCTGATCGAGCCGCGCACCGACGCCGGCGCCAACCCGGGCGCGTCGTGGCGCGAGTACCTCGACCTGGCCGAGCGGCTCGCCGGCGTGGCCGACCCACTGGCCTTCCGCATGGCGCCGCTCACCGTCGGGGAGACGGCGCGCCCCGAACGGGTCTTCGGCCTGCTCGTCTCCGGCAACTACTTTGCGGCGCTGGGCGTCCAGCCGACGCAGGGGCGGGTCATCGCGGCGGCCGACGCCGCCACGCCGGGGGCGGCGGCGGTGGCCGTCGTCTCGCACCGCTTCTGGCAGTCGCGACTCGCCGGCGCCGCCGACGTCGCCGGGCGCACCGTCCGCGTCAACGGCGTGGACCTGGCGGTGATCGGCGTCCTGCCCGACGGCTTCCAGGGCACGGTGCTCGGTCTGCAGTTCGACCTGTGGCTGCCGGCGACGATGGCGCCGATCGTGTTCGGCGGGTCGCGCGAGCTCGACGATCGACGCGCGCGCGGCTACACGGTGATGGCGCGGGCCGCGGCGGCGCCCGCGGTCGCGGCGATCGAGGCCCGGGCCGGCGAGACGATGCGGTCGCTCGCGGCGGCGTTCCCGGAGTCGAACCGCGGTGTCGGCGTCGAGGTGGTGCCGTTCTGGCGGGCGCCGCGCGGGCCGCAGCGGATGTTCCTGCAGGCGCTCGGCGTCCTGCAGGGCCTGATGCTCCTGCTGCTGCTCGCCGTCTGCGGCAACACCGCGACGCTGCTGCTGGCGCGGGCGGCGTCGCGGCAGCGCGAGCTCGCCGTCCGCCTGGCGATGGGGGCGTCGCCGTGGCGGGTGGTGCGGCTGCTGTTCGCCGAGGCCCTGGCGGTGGCCGTGGCCGGTGCCGCGCTCGGGGCGCTGCTGGCGGCGTGGGGTGTCCGTCTGCTCCGCGCGGTGCCGCTCACCGAGGCGCTGCCGATCCGTTTCCAGACCACGGTGGACGGCGCCGGGCTCACGGTCGCTCTGCTGCTCGGCGTGCTCAGCGCCGCGCTGGTCAGCGTCCTGCCGGCGTGGCAGGTGTTCCGCCTCGACGTCACCGCCGGGGTCGCCGCGGGCGCCCGCAGCGCCGTCGCTGGCTGGTGGCGCTCGGCGGCGATGGCCGTCGAAGTGGCGCTGGCGATGGTGGTGCTCGTCGTCGCCGGCCTGTTTCTCGGTACGTTCAACGACACGCGGGCCACCGATCCCGGATTCGAGCGGCAGGGCGTGCTGCTCGCCGCGTTCGACCGGTCGGGCCGCGGCGACGACGACGAGGCGGCGCGCCGCTACGTCACGCGGGCGCTGGCGGCGGTGCGTCCGCTGCCCGGCGTGACCGCGGCGGCGGTGGCCACGGCGGTGCCGCTCGACATCCACGGCCTGCCGCGGCGCAGCTTCGTCGTCGAGGGCCGGGCGCGTACCGACGGCGTGGTCGATCGGGCGGCGTCGAACGTGGTGACGCCCGACTACTTCAGCACGATGGGCATGCGGTGGCTGGAGGGCGACGGTTTCGTGGCGCTCGACGATCGCACCACGGCGCCGCAGGTGGTGGTCAACCAGGCGTTCGTCGATCGCTACATCGGCCCTGGCGCCGTCGTCGGCCGCCGTCTCCAGCAGGGCGAGCGCACCTTCACGATTGCCGGCGTGGTCGCCACGTCGCTCTCCGACGCCTACGGCGAGCCGCCGACGCCGGCGATCTACTTCTCGTACCGCGACGTGCCGTCGCGCGGCGGCGAGGTGCACGTGCGCACCCGCCCGGGGGCCGAAGCGACGCTGGCCGGCCCGCTGCGCGCCGCCGTCGCGGCGCTCGATCCGGCGTCGCCGGTATTCAACGTGCGCACCCTGGACGAACACGTCGAGAACAACCTGCTGCTGAAGCGCATTCCCGCCCGGCTGTTCCTCGCCCTCGGACCGCTCCTGCTGATCCTCGCGGCGAGCGGCATCCACGCCGCGGTGTCCTACGCGGTGTCGGCGCGGCGGCACGAGATCGGCGTGCGGCTCGCGCTGGGGGCCACCGGCGGGCGGGTGGTCGGCGAGCAGGTGACGGCGAGTCTCGCCGTGGTCGCCGCCGGCGCGGTGTCGGGGTGGCTGCTGGTGTGGATCGTCTACACACGCGGGCTCGGCGGCGCCACCGACCTGCGCGCCTTCGCGGCCGTGCCGGCGCTGCTGCTGGCGGTGGCGGCGGTGTCGAGCTGGCTGCCGTCGCGCGCCGCGGCGGGCGTCGATCCGGTGCGGGCGCTGCGCCGCGACTGAGGTCGGTGTACGACCAACGGGCGCCACGCCCGTGGGGACGTGGCGCCCGCGATGTGGATGTGGTCGCCCGCCTACTCGGCTACCACTTGAGCTGCATGCCGAGGCGGACGATCCGCGGATTCAGGATGCTGTTCACCTGGTTGAGCGTCGCCGTGCCGAAGTTCGCCGAGCGGATGCCGAGCACCGGGTTGGCGTTGAGGGCGTTGAACAGATCGGCCTGCAGCTGGACGCGGCGGCCGGATCCGATGTCGAACCACTTGGCCAGGCTGAGATCGAGCTGGTTGATGCGGTCGAAGAACTCCTTGCCTCCGGCCACGAGCGGCAGCGTGACCGACGCTTCGGTCATGCCCGGGATCACCAATTCACCGGGGCGGCAGGGGGCCAGGCAGTTGGCGGCGTAGCGCGTCGTCGGCGTGACCAGCCAGCCGGTGCCCAACGGGCTGCCGACATCGCCGTAGCCCGGTCCGGCGATCTTGTTGTTGAGCGTCGTGTAGCCGCCGGTGGCCCGGCCGTTGAGGCTCTGGAACGACGCGCTGGCCTGAATGCCCCAGATGACGGGATAGGTGCCGGCCATCTTGAACTGCCGCTGGAACGGCAGGTCGTTGTCCCAGTCGTTGCAGAACCGCAGGTTGTTCGGGTTGTCGGGCTCGTCGCAGGTGTCGCGCAGCGTGCGCTCCATAGTGAACCCGCCGAACAAGGTGCCGCCGCGCGGCAGCCGGGCGTTGAAGGTGACGTCGAAGCCGTTGTAGACCTGCCGCCGGTCCGAGCTGTTGGTGTCGAAGTCCTGGACCCGCGCCAGCTGGGCGTTGGTCGCCACCGTGTAGGCCTTGAACACCTCGCCGTTGAGCGGGCTCACCACGTCGACCGCGCGGTAGTCGTCGAAGGTCCGCAGCAGGTTGTCGCGGACCAGCAGGTCGCGGAAGGTGCGCCGGTACCAGGTTGCCGCCACCGATACCCGCGGGAACAACTCGTGCTGGATACCGGCGGTCGTCTCGAGGTTGTAGGTGCGCTGGTAGTCCGGATCGACGTTGGCCAGCCGGGCGACGCCGAAGCTGTTCGGCAGCCCGCCGAAGTTGATCTCACAGCCCGCCGTCCCGAACGTGCAGCCGAGCGCCCCCTGGGCGATGTCGTCGCCGTTGGCGTCGGTCCACGGCAGGTTGAACGAGGCGATCGCCAGCGGGTTGTAGCGGTTGGCGAAGAACGTGGTTCGCGACTCGTTGTAGCGGTTGAAACTCGCCTTGACGGCCGTCTTGGCGTTGCCGAACAGGTCGTAGACCACACCGACGCGCGGCGCGAAGTCCTTCCACGTCGGCATCGGAATCGCGTCGAAGCGGCGCTCGGGCACGAAGCGCCCCTGGCCGGACACTGCCTCCGACACCTCGTGCGACAAGTACTCCCAGCGCAGGCCGGTGTTGACGGTGAGCCGGTTGAGCACCCACGAGTCCTGCACGAAGATGCCGACGTCGGCCTTGAGCTGGTCCTTGTAGCGGAGCGGCGTGTTGTAGATGGTCACCTGATTGGGCACGCCGTTCAGGTAGACCTGCTGGAGATCGGCGTTGGTCTCGCGGGTGTTCACGTACGGCCCCCAGTTGTACTGGACGCCGGCCTTGAGGTTGTGCGAGCCGGTGATGTAGGACAGCGCCGCCATCATGTTGAAGCGGTCGGGGTAGCGTCCGCCCCAGTTGGCGAGGCCGTTGGTCAGCGTGCCCAGGCTGGCGTCACGCCGGCTGGCTCCGGCGAACCACTCCGGGGTGAACGGCGTCTGGTTGACGCCGGGCTGGTTGGTGATGACGTACTCCTCGTAGTTGAACGAGTAGCCGGCCTCGGCGAGGAGCGTGTTGGACAAGGTGCCGGTGTACTTCGCGGCCGCCGAGTTGTAGCGCGGCGAGGTCCAGATCTGCGACGCGGTGCGGTAGTCGTCGCCGGAGTTCATGCCGTGGCCACGCCACTTGTCGATCTCGTCGTAGTAGACGGAGAACTTGTGCTTCGGCGAAATCTGCCAGGTGAGGCGCAGCAGCGCGCTCTTGATCTTCTGGTCGTCGATGCCGGTTTCGCAGGCGATGGCGCCGCTGCGGCACTGGGCGATCCCGGTTCGATACGGGATGCCCTCCGGCACCACGAACACGTCCTGCACCGGGGCGTCGACACCCCACATGCGGCCCGACGTGAAGAACCACAGCTTGTCGCGCATGATCGGCCCGCCGATGGCCAGGTTGAAGTCGTAGATGCGATCGACGCCGGCGTTCGATCGCAGGCCGCGATCGATGATGTCCTGGGTCAGGTTGTCGCTCTGCAGGCTCTTGTCGGTCCAGGCGCCGAAGAACGCGCCGCTGAAGCGGTTGCCGCCGTCCTTGGGGACGATGTTCATGCGGACGCCGCCCGGGGAGACGTCGGCGCCGGCGCCGCTCGTCTGGTACGACATCTCTTCCATCATCGCCTGGTTGAAGTACTGCTGCACCGCGCCGTCGCCGTCGAGACCGTTGACCATCAGGCCGTCCACCGTGACGATGTTGTTGGCCGAGGTGAGGCCGCGGGTGGACATGTAGGTCTGCTGCATGGCGCGCGACCCACCGACGTCCGGGACGTTCAGCGACACACCGCTCACCAGCTGGGCCAGGGCCTGGATCGTCCGGCCGGTGGGCACCTGCTCGAGGATCTCGGCGGTCATCACCTCGACCTTCGAGTTGCTCGAGACGTCGACCGTGGGCGACGTGCCCGTCACGGTGATCGCCTCTTCGATCGCGCCGACTTCGAGCGTGCCGTTCAGCGTGCCGACGAAGTCGACCCGCAGCTCGACCTTCTCCTGGCGCATCTGTTTGAAGCCGGGCAGGGTGAAGGTGACGGTGTACACGCCGGGCCGCAGATCGACGATGCGGTACTGGCCGTTCGAGTCGGTGACGTCGGACTTGGTGCCCTCGATCAGCACCGGGCTCGAGGCCTCGACGGTCACACCGGGCAGCACGGCGCCGCTGGTGTCCCTGACGGTGCCCGTGAACGAACTCTGCGCTGCAGCGAGGGCGGGGAACGCCATCGCGATTGCCCAACACGCGAGAAACGCCTGGAGACGTCTTGCCATGCGGAACTCTCCCTCGATGACTTGCTTGACGGCCGTTCACGATTCGAGAACCGTTCCGGTCCGACGAGCCACCGGTGGTTCCCGGAGCACGCGTGCACGCTGGCCGTGACGACCCGTCAGAGGGCGCAGTCCCCGGCGGATTTCGCGAGGCCCGGCCCACATCGGGCCGCGCCTCTACGGCGTCCCGGCCACTGAGCGGGGAAGTCTTATCACGGCTTGTAACCGAGAGCAACAGTTCGTCCGATGAGTTGCCAACGCGTTACATATACTAAATGTGTGTTCAATCAATGACTTACGGTGATTGCTGGCTGGGCCGTGGCGGGGCCGCGAGCCGACGGCGCGTGGGGCGGATCTCGACGAACTGAATTCGGATTCAGCGCCCGGCGGGTTCGGGGCAGCCGGTCACCGGCGTGGTCGGCGCCGCCACCCGCGCCGGCCGCGGGCGGATCAGCCACGCCCCGGCCAGGCAGACCGCCGCCCCGGCTACCGACAGCGCCGCCACCCGCTCGCCGCGCACGCCGACGCCGAGGATCAGGGCGACCACCGGCATGAGGAACAGCGTCGCGGACGCGCGCGTGGCGCCGAGCCGTCCCGCGGCGATGGTCATGAGGACGTTGGCGATCGCCGTGCCGAACGCGCCGAGGGCGAGCATCGAGGCCAGTGAGCGCGCCGACCAGCGTGCGTCGAGCAGCGCCGGGAACCCCAGCGGCGCGGTGAGCAGCGTCGCCACGCCGAGCGTGCGCCAGACCACCGGCAGGGCGCCGCTGCGCTGCTGCAGCGGCCGCGCCAGGTTGATCGACACCCCATAGGCGCACACCGCCACGACCACCATCGCGATGCCGAGACCGCTGCTCGACCCGTCGATCGACGGGATCGCCATCAGCGCGATGCCGGCGACGCCGACCGCCAGGCCGGTCACCGCCGCCCGGTCGGGCCACGCCCGCGCCACGACGCCGGCGACGATCGCCGCGACGATCGGCGTCGAGCCGTTCAACATGCCGGCGATAGCCGACGAGACGCGCTGCTCGGCGAAGGGGAACAGACTGAGCGGGAAGGCCAGCCAGATCACGCTGAGCCGCGCCGTCGGCCAGCCGTCGCCCGGCGCCAGCGGCCGGCGCGCCGCCGGCACGAGCGACAGCGTGAGGAAGCCGATCAGCAGTCGGGTGAACGTGACGCCGAAGGGCGCCATCGCGTCGAGTCCCTCGGCGATGAACAGGAACGAGGCCCCCCAGATCGTCCCCGGCACCACCAGCAGCGCCAGATCCCGCAGCCCCGTCCACGCCATGCCGCTCACGATGGCTCGCCCTGACGGGTTAGCACAAGTGAAATGAACTGCGATGTACGATGTAGCATTCCTTACATGTTGAACGTCGATCGCCTGCGCGCGCTCCACGCCGTCGCCCATCAGGGTTCGATCCTCGCCGCCGCCGACACCCTGCACGTCACCACGTCGGCGGTCTCGCAGCAGCTGGCCAAGCTCGAACGCGAGGTCGGCCGGCCGCTGCTCGAGAAGGCCGGCCGCGGCGTGCGGCTCACCGACTCTGGCCGGCTGCTGGTCGCCCACGCCGAACGCGTGCTGTGCCTGCTCGAGGCCGCCGAGGCCGATCTCGACGCCGCCCGCGACACCGTCGCCGGTCAGCTGCGCATCGCCGCGTTCGCCACCAGCATGCGCGGCCTGGCCCCGGCGGCCCTGGCCGCACTGCGCCGCAAGCACCCGCAGCTGACGGTGGTGCTGCGCGAACTCGAGCCGGTGGACGGCGTTGCCTTGTTGGTGCGCCGGGACGTCGATCTGGCCATCGCCCAGGACTGGGAGAACGCGCCGCTGGCGCTGCCCGAGGGCGTGAGCAAGGCGGCGATCATGGACGACGTCGCCGACATCGCCCTGCCGGCCGGCCACCGCCTGGCGCGCGCCCGCACCGTCAAGCTCGACGACCTCGCCGGCGAGCCGTGGATCACCTGGCACGACGGGTCGATCTGCCACGACTGGCTGCTGCACACCCTGCGGCGCCGCGGTCACGAGCCGCGCGTCGCCCACACGGCGTCCGGGTACGCGACACAGCTGGCGCTGGTCGGCGCCGGTCTGGGCGCCGCGGTGATCCCGCGGCTGGGCCGCGGCGCGGTGCCGCGCGGCGTCGTGGTGGTGCGATCGGAGCCGACGCTGCGCCGGCAGGTCTATGCGGTGTGGCGCAGCGACGCCACGCGGCGCACCGCCATCCGCGCGGTGGTCGACGCGCTGCGATCGGCCGCCCGCGCCTGACCGTAGGTCGCGCGTTCAGGGCACGGTGAGATAGCGGTCGACGGCGGCCGCCGCCTGGCGGCCGTCGGCGATGGCCCAGACGATGAGCGACTGGCCGCGCTGGACGTCGCCGGCCGCGAACACGCCGGGGACGCTGGTCATCCACCCGTCGTCACGCCAGACGGTTTCGCGCTCGGTCATCCGCACCGCCAGGTCGTCGAGCAGCGCGTTGCGCTCGGCGCCGACGAAGCCCATCGCCAGCAGCACCAGGTCGGCCGGCAGCGCGAACTCGCTGCCCGCGACGGGCGTGAAGGTCGGCCGGCCGTCGGCGACGGCGCGGGTCACGCGCAGGCCGTGCAGGGCGCGGACGTGGCCGTCGCCGTCGCCGGTGAAGTGGGTGGTCGTGACGGCGTAGAGCCGTTCGCCGCCTTCTTCGTGGGCCGACGACGTGCGGAAGACCAGCGGCCAGGTCGGCCAGGGGTTGTCGGCGGCGCGTTCGGCCGGGGGCTGCGGCAGCAGCTCGAGCTGGACCACGCTCTGCGCCCCCTGGCGGTGCGCGGTGCCGAGGCAGTCGGCGCCGGTGTCGCCGCCGCCGATGATCACCACGTGGCGGCCGGCGGCGGTGAGCGTCGACGCGTCGATGTCGTCGCCCTCGCAGCGGCGGTTCTGCGCGGTCAGGTAGTCCATGGCGAAGTGGATGCCGGCCAGCTCGCGGCCCGGCACCACCAGATCGCGCGGGCGGCCGGCGCCGCCGGCCAGCAGCACGGCGTCGAAGCCGCGGCGCAGCTCCGCGGCGGGCAGATCGACGCCGACGTGCACGCCCGGACGGAACACCACGCCTTCGGCGGCGAGCAGGGCCAGACGGCGCTCGAGCACCTGCTTCTCCAGCTTGAACTCGGGGATGCCGTAGCGCAGCAGCCCGCCGATGCGGTCGCTCTTCTCGAACACCGTCACGCTGTGGCCGGCGCGGTTGAGCTGCGCGGCGGCGGCCAGCCCGGCCGGCCCCGAGCCGATGATCGCGACCTTCTTCCATGTGCGCGCCCGCGGCGCTTCGGGCACGATCCAGCCCTCGTCGAACGCCCGATCGACGATTGCCAGCTCGATGCCCTTGATCGTCACCGGCTCCTTGTTGAGGCCGAGCACGCACGAGCCCTCGCACGGCGCCGGACACAACAGCCCGGTGAACTCCGGGAAGTTGTTGGTCTGGTGCAGCCGCTCGATCGCCGCCTGCCACGAGTCGCGGTAGACGAGGTCGTTCCAGTCGGGGATGAGGTTGCCGAGCGGACAGCCCTGGTGGCAGAACGGCACGCCGCAGTCCATGCAGCGCGACGCCTGGCGGGTCAGCTCGTCGGCCGGGTAGGCGGCGTAGACGTGCCGGTAGTCGTGCACCCGCTCGGCCACCGGCCGGGCGGGCGGCTTGACGCGGGCGAACTCGATGAATCCGGTGGCTTTACCCATGGCGTGCCTCAGGCTCCCACCAGATCGCTGAACGCCGGCGTGCGCGCCTCGGCCCGGGCCCGGGCCTCCGCGGCGCGGACGCGCTTGAAGTCGCGCGGCACGACGGCGACGAAGCGGGCGAGCGCCGCCGGCCAGTCGCCGAGCAGGCGTTCGGCCACCGCGCTGCCGGTGAGCACCGCGTGGCGGGCCAGCAGCTCGTGCAGCAGCGCGATCTCGTCGTCGTCGGCGAGCGGCTCGAGATCGACCATCGCGGTGTTGCAGCGGCCGGCGAAGCCGCCGTCGGCGTCGAGCACGCAGGCCAGGCCGCCGCTCATGCCGGCGGCGAAGTTGCGGCCGGTGCGGCCGAGCACGACCACCCGGCCGCCGGTCATGTACTCGCAGCCGTGGTCGCCGACGCCCTCGACGACGGCGTGCGCGCCGCTGTTGCGCACCGCGAAGCGCTCGCCGGCGACGCCGCGGATGAACGCCTCGCCGCTGGTGGCGCCGTAGAGCGACACGTTGCCGATGATGACGCTCTCCTCGGCGACGAAGCGGGCGCCGCGCGGCGGCCGGACGACGATGCGGCCGCCCGACAACCCTTTGGCGACGTAGTCGTTGGCGTCGCCCTCGAGCGCCAGGGTGATGCCGCGCGGCACGAACGCCCCGAAGCTCTGGCCGGCCGAGCCGCTGAAGGCGACGCGGATGGTGTCGTCGGGCAGCCCGGCGCCGCCGTAGCGGGTCGTCACCTCGTAGCCGAGCAGGGTGCCCACGGTGCGATCGGTGTTGTGGATCGGCAGCGCGATCTCGACCGGCGTCTGGTGCTCGAGCGCGGCGGCGGCGCGGGCGATGATCGTGCGGTCCAGCACTCGGTCGAGGCCGACGTCCTGGCGGCGGGTGGCGCGTCGCGCCGCGCCCGGCGGCAGCGCCGGCTGGTGCAGGAGCGGCGTCAGGTCGAGCCCGGCGGCCTTCCAGTGGTCGGTGGCGGCGACGACGTCGAGGGCGTCGCTGCGGCCGACCAGGTCGTCGAAGCGGCGGACGCCGAGCTCGGCCATCAGCTCCCGCACTTCCTGGGCGATGAACTGGAAGAACGTCTCGACGAACTCCGGCGTGCCGGTGAAGGTCTTGCGCAGCTCCGGGTCCTGGGTGGCGATGCCGACCGGGCAGGTGTTGAGGTGGCAGACGCGCATCATCACGCAGCCCATCACCACCAGCGGCGCCGTCGCGAACCCGAACTCCTCGGCGCCGAGCAGGGCCGCGACGACGACGTCTCGGCCGGTCTTCAGCTGGCCGTCGGCCTGCACGACGATGCGGTCGCGCAGCTGGTTGCGCAGCAGCACCTGCTGCGTTTCCGCCAGGCCGATCTCCCACGGCACGCCGGCGTGCTTGAGGCTGGTCAGGGGCGAGGCGCCGGTGCCGCCGTCGTGGCCCGAGATGAGCACGACGTCGGCGTGGGCCTTGGACACCCCCGCTGCCACCGTGCCGACGCCCGACTCGGCGACCAGCTTCACGTGGACGCGGGCCTTCGGGTTGGCGTTCTTCAAATCGAAGATCAGCTGGGCCAGGTCTTCGATCGAGTAGATGTCGTGGTGCGGCGGCGGCGAGATCAGGCCGACGCCCGGCGTCGAGTGCCGCACCTTGGCGATCCACGGGTAGACCTTGTGGCCGGGCAGCTGCCCGCCCTCGCCGGGCTTGGCGCCCTGCGCCATCTTGATCTGCAGGTCGTCGGCATTGACCAGGTACTCGCTGGTCACGCCGAAGCGGCCCGACGCCACCTGCTTGATGGCGCTGCGCCGCAGGTCGCCGTTGGCGTCGCGGACGTTGCGCGCCGGGTCTTCGCCGCCTTCGCCGGTGTTCGACTTGGCGCCCATCCGGTTCATGGCGATCGCCAGCGTCTCGTGCGCCTCCTGGCTGATCGAGCCGTACGACATCGCCCCGGTGGAGAAGCGCGGCAGGATGGCGGCCACCGGCTCGACCTCGTCGATCGGCACCGGGGGGCCGAGCGGCACGAAGCGGAACAGGCCGCGCAGCGTGGCGCGGGCGCGGCTCTGGTCGTCGACCAGCCGCGTGTATTCCCGGAAGATGTCGTAGCGGCGGCTGCGGGTGGCGTGCTGCAGCTTGAAGACGGTCTCGGGGTTGAACAGGTGGATTTCGCCGTCGCGCCGCCACTGGTACTCGCCGCCGCTGTCGAGTTCGACCGGGCCGACGGCCTTGGCGCCGAACGCCCGGGCGTGCCGCCGGCGCACCTCTTCGGACACCTCGCGCAGGCCGATGCCGCCGAGGCGCGACGCCGTGCCGGTGAAGTAGCGATCGACGAACGCCTGATCCAGCCCCAGGGCTTCGAAGATCTGCGCGCCGCAGTAGCTCTGCAGCGTCGAGATCCCCATCTTCGACATGACCTTCAGCACGCCCTTGTTGAGCGCCTTGATGTAGCGCAGCACCGCCTGATCGTGGGTGACGCCGGGCAGCAGCCCCTGGCGCAGCAGGTCGTGCAGGCTCTCGAAGGCCAGGTACGGGTTGACGGCGCCGGCGCCGTAGGCGAGCAGCAGCGCGACGTGGTGGACCTCGCGGGCGTCCCCCGATTCCACCAGCAGGCCGCACTTGGTGCGGGCGCCGGTGCGCACCAGGTGATGGTGGACACCGGCCGTGGCCAGCAGGCTGGGGATCGGGGCGTGGCCGGCGTCGACGCCGCGATCCGACAGGATCAGGATGCCGTAGCCGGCCTCGACCGCCTGGCTGGCCTTGCGGCACAGCGCGTCCATCGCCCGTTCGAGGCCCGGCCCGTCCTCCTCGGGGTTGTAGTGCAGCGGCAGCGTCGTCGAGCGGAACGGCGAGCCCGGCGGCAGATGGCGCAGCTTGGCCACCTGGTCGTTGTGGAGGATCGGGTACTCGATCTTGATCTGCCGGCAGGCCTCGGGCGCCGCCTCGAGCAGGTTGCCCTCGGGGCCGATCGTCGAGCCCATGGAGGTGACCAGCTCCTCGCGGATGGCGTCGAGCGGCGGGTTGGTGACCTGCGCGAACAGCTGCGCGAAGTAGTCGTAGAGCAGGCGTGGGCGCTCCGACAGCACGGCCAGCGCCGTGTCGGAGCCCATCGAGCCGATCGGCTCCTCGCCGGTCAACGCCATCGGCGTCAGGATCAGCCGCAGGTCCTCGTGGGTGTAGCCGAACGCCTGCTGGCGGCGCAGTACCGTCGGGTGATCGGGCCGCTCGGCCAGGGCGCCGGGCAGCTGCTCGATGTCCACCAGGTGGGTGCGCAGCCAGTCGGCGTAGGGCGCCGCGGCGGCCAGCTCGCGCTTCAGCTCGTCGTCGCCGACGATGCGGCCGGCGGCGGTGTCGATGAGCAGCATCTTGCCGGGCCGCAGCCGGTCCTTCAGCACGATCTGGTCGGCCGGGATGTCGAGGACGCCGGTCTCGGACGCGAGGATCACGCGGTCGTCGGCGGTGATGCAGTAGCGCGACGGCCGCAGGCCGTTGCGGTCCAGCACCGCGCCGATCTGGGTGCCGTCGGTGAAGGCGATCGACGCCGGGCCGTCCCACGGCTCCATCAGCGACGAGTGGTACTCGTAGAAGGCCCGCACCGCCGGGTCCATGCCGGGGTTGCCGGCCCACGGCTCGGGGATCATCATCAGGACGGCGTGCGGCAGCGAGCGCCCGGCCATGACCAGGAACTCGAGCACGTTGTCGAACGACGCCGTGTCGCTGCCTCCCGGGGTGATGACCGGCAGCACCTTGGCGAGGTCGGCGCCGAAGGCGCTCGAGCGCAGCAGGCCCTCGCGGGCGCGCATCCAGTTGACGTTGCCCTGCAGGGTGTTGATCTCGCCGTTGTGGGCGACCAGCCGGTAGGGGTGGGCCAGCGGCCACGACGGGAAGGTGTTGGTCGAGAAGCGCTGATGCACCAGCGCCAGCGCCGAGTCGAGTGACGGATCGGCCAGGTCGGGGAACATCGGCCCGAGCTGCGACGCGGTGAGCATGCCCTTGTAGGTGAGCGTGCGCGACGACAGGCTGACGACGTAGAACGCCCGGCGGATCGCCGCCGGCAGCTCCTCGACGGCGTGCTCGACGCGCTTGCGGATCACGTAGAGCACGCGCTCGAAGCGCGCGGCGGCGTCGGGTCCCTCGAGCCCGGCGCCGCGGCCGATGAAGACCTGTGCGAAGGCCGGCGCCACCGCGGCGGCGTTGCGGCCGATGGCGGCGAGGTCGGTGGGGACGTCGCGCCAGCCGAGCACGGCCTGGCCCTCGTCGGCGGCGATGCGCGCAAAGACGCCGCGCAGCAGGGTCTGGGCCTCGGGCTCGTGCGGCAGGAAGACCAGCCCGGCGCCGTACGCGCCGGCCGGCGGCAGGGCCACGCCTGCGGCCGCACGCAGGAAGGCGTCGGGCATCTGGACCAGGATGCCGGCGCCGTCGCCGGTCTCGGGGTCGGAGCCGGCGGCGCCGCGGTGTTCGAGGTTGACGAGGAGCGTGAGGGCGTCGCGGACGATGCCGTGCGAGCGACGGCCCTTGAGGTGGGCGACGAACCCCACGCCGCAGGCGTCGTGTTCGTCGGATGCGCGATACAGCCCGTCGGCGCCAGAGGCAGCGGCCGGACGGCGATGGGGAAGGCCCTGGCTACACTGGTCGCCCTGGTCGTCCTCCGCAGCGTGTCTCGACATCGTGGTGCTCCAATGCGGTCCCCAATTAGAGAGGACCGCTACGCATGGTGAAAGCGCAATGTATCGATGTGGATCATGCGATCTCGAGATGCGTCAATGCGGCACCGGCGTCACCGCGTCCTGGTCCTGCTCGCCGGTGCGGATGCGGTAGATCTTCTCGATTGGCAGGACGAGGATCTTGCCGTCGCCGACCTCGCCGGTCCGCGCCGCCTCGAGGATGGCGTCGACGGTCGGCTGCACGAAGTGGTTCGAGACGCCGATCTCGAGCCGCACCTTCTCGGCCAGCGCCATCTTCACGGTGGTGCCGCGGTAGTTCTCGACGTGCTCCATCTCGCCGCCGTGGCCCTGCACGCGGCTGATGGTCAGGCCGCGCACCTCGGCGTGGAACAGCGCTTCGAGCACCTCGCTCAGGCGCTCCGGCCGGATGACGGCGACGATCAGCTTCACAGCCGGCCGCCGTTCTGCAGCGCGACGACGTCGCTCAGCCGGCGGGCCGCCGCGGCGTCGCCGGGCGAGACCAGGATGGCGCCGTCGCCGGTGGTGTAGGCCTCTTCGCCGTGTTCGGCGACGTCGAGGCCGACGCCCTCGACCTTGCCGCTGATGCGCAGCGGCATCGCCAGGCCGACCAGTTTGAGAATCACGAAGGTGGCGACGCCGCTGTAGGCCAGCACGACGATCACGCTGTAGAGCTGCACGGCGATCTGGCCGGGGTTGCCGGCGAGCAGGCCGGCCGGCCCGCCGCTCCACGCCGGGTCGGCGAACACCCCGGTGAGGACGGCGCCGGTGGCGCCGCCGGTGCCGTGCGCGGCGACGACGTCGAGCGAGTCGTCGAGCTTGGTGCGGGCCCGGTAGATGAGTGCGAAGTACGACGGCACGGCGCCGAGCGCGCCCATCGCCAGGGCGGCCGCCGGGCCGACGTAGCCGGCGGCCGGCGTCACCACGACGAGGCCGACGACGATGGCGGTGGCGGCACCGACCGCGGTCACCCGTCCGCCGCGGGCCAGGTCGATCACCAGCCAGGTCGCCAGCGTGGCCGCCGGCGCCAGCAGCGTGTTGGTGAAGGCGAGCGCCGCGGCCGGCGACGCCCCCAGGGCGCTGCCGGCGTTGAAGCCGAACCAGCCGAACCAGAGGATCCCGGCGCCGAGCAGCGTGAACGGCACGTTGTGGGGCAGGATGGCGTGGCGGCCGTAGTCCTTGCGCGGCCCGACTACCAGCGCCGCGACCAGCGCGGCCGCGGCGGCGTTGACGTGGACCACGGCGCCGCCGGCAAAATCGAGGGCTCCGGCCGTGGCCAGGAAGCCCCCACCCCACACCCAGTGCGCCACCGGCGCATAGACCAGCAGCATCCAGGCGACGACGAACGCCACGTAGGTGCCGAAACGCAGCCGCTCGACGATCGCGCCCGAGATCAGCGCCGCCGTGATGATCGCGAACGTGCCCTGGAAGGCCATGAACAGCAGGTGCGGGATGGCGCCCTGCGCGTCGAGGCCGACGCCCTGCAGCCCGGCGAAGCCGAACGAGCCGATGAACGGCGTGCCGGGCGAGAACGCCAGCGAATAGCCGACCAGCGCCCAGGCGACCGCCACCGGGCCGAGCGCGACGAAGCTCATCATCATCGTGTTGAGGGCGTTCTTCGAGCGGACCATGCCGCCGTAGAAGAAGCCCAGCGCCGGTGTCATCAGCAGCACCAGGGCCGTGGACACGAGCATCCACGCGATGTCCGCGTTGTTCATGACGATATTGAATAGAGACACGCCGTCTCATGTCCAATACGTGTTTCTTGTCGTTCCCATGCGGGCGGTGCCATCGCCGCTGGCGGACGCGTCCATGCCGCCGGCGCATCCGCTGTGCGGCGCGGCCGCGCCCGTGGTGGCGGCGGACGTCGGAGGACGGAGCGGCGAACCGAGGGGAGGGATCGAATCTGGCGGGCGGGCGCGCGGCCGTCGTCGGCCGCGCCGATCGTGAGCGCGGCCAGGCGCGCCCACGATCGGCAGCGGGTCTCAGGGCGTGATCGTGACCGGGCGTTCGGCGATGCCGGTCAGCAGGTTGAGCGTGCCGGCCTGGGTGAGGGCCGACAGCCACCTGTAGAGGCCGGGCGGCGTGCCGGCCGGAATCGCCAGCGCGGCGATTTCGAGGTCGAGATCCACGGGGACGAAGTTGCGGGCGAGCGGCACCAGGCCGGGCACGAGGCCGCCGCCGGTCCACGACAGCAGCTGCCCCGACGGCAGCTGCAGCACGACGTAGGCGTCGGCGGGCGTGGCCGCCTTGTCCTTGCGCAGGCGGGCGCGGAGGCGCATCACCTCGCCGGGCCGCACCGACGGGGCATTGGTCGTCGTGGTGAGCGTGGCCGAGTGGAACTGGATGTTGCCGTTGCGGATCAGCCGCGGCGCCCGCGCTTCGACCACCTGGCCGGCCGAGACGATCGTCACCCCGAAGCGATCGTTGAACGGCGGCTCCCCGTTGTCCTCGGTGAGGACGCTGAAGGTGCACGACGGCAGGAAACCGTCACACGTGCCCGACAGCCGTGCGGTCTTCGGCGCGCCCTCGGCATCGAGTGCGACCACCGCCACGTCGGTGACCGGGCCGTTGATGTGGAGGTTCGGCGCGACGACGTGGTTGACGTAGTTGAACGTCCCGGTCGCCGGCCCGCCGGCCGCGCCGGGCTGGCCGTTGAAGCCGTAGTTGGCGAACCCGGTGCCGGTCGCCGTCGGATCGGTGACCGTCGGATCGTTCGGCACGCTGATGCCGCCGCCGCCGGTGACCTTGAACGCGGTATGGGTGGGCAGGGCCTGCCCGAAGCTGCAGGCGCGGACGGTGGCGCCGTCGGTGGTCACCGTGCCGTCCTCGACGCCGGCGCCCAGCGAGACGGCGCGGCCGTCGACGGACGCCCCGGCGCCGATCGTAATCGCCCCTTCAGCCAGGATGTTGCCGACGAGTGCGGCCCCCGCGCCGACACCCACCGTGCGCGCCGCGGTTGCCGCGCTGGCGTCGCCGACCTGCCAGTAGACCTTGCTGCCGCCACAGGTGGCCGGGGCGACGATCGGCGCGGTCACGGCCACCCCGGGGGCAATCGCCAGGTTGCCGTCCACCAGCACGATCCATGGACCGGCGCCCGTGAGCGCCAGGTTCGCGGCGACGGTGACGTCGCTGGTGAAGCAGTGCGTCCCGGTGGCCAGGGTCGCGCCGAGCGGCTGGTCGGTGTTGCCTGGGACGCAGCTGCGGGCGGCCAGGTCGGCGTAGACGAGGCCGGCGCTCTGCAGGGCCTGCGCGGCCACGGCATCGCCAGTGTGAAGCGCGCTGCCCGCGGCGAGTTCGCCGGCGGTCACGCCGGTGATGGCGCCGCCCGGGCCGACGCCGACGTCGCCGCCGAACGTGGACGTGCCGCTGTCGGTGACCGTCGTCTTCGCCAGGACCGCGAAGCTCTCGGCACCGCCGAGCGGCGGCACCGTCTGCGCGGCGGCTGACGACGCGCCGACCAAGGCCAACAGCGCACCGAGGGCGAGGTGTCGAACCGCGGTCGCAGAAGCAGGAGTTACATACATGGGCCCACCACTCTCTCCAGAGAGATACCCTGACTCGGCCGAATTCATGACGTCGGACGAGCCGGACCCCTCCGAGTTGGCGTAAATTGCAAGCTCTGGGCCAGCACGCGCAGCCGATGGGCCGAGTCGACGCCGTGGCCGGCTGTGCCGGGCCGTTCGCGTCTCGCCGCCGAATTCGTCGTGGCCGGCGCGTGGCGGCGGGTGTTCTTGCCACGCTCGCGGTCTTGACGGCGACGGCGGTGACGGCCCAGCCGATCACGATTTCGTCATTGGTCGAACGTACCGCACCGGACGGCGTCACCATCCGCGCCGTGCGCCTCGAGACGCCGCTGCGCCTCGACGGCCGCCTCGACGAAGACGTCTACGGTCGTGTCGGCCCGCTCACCGACTTCCTGCAGCAGGAACCGCGCGAAGGCCAGCCGGCCACCGAACGCACCGAGGCGTGGATCCTCTTCGACGACGCCAACCTCTACGTGTCGGCGCGCTGCTGGGACAGTCACCCCGAACGCGAGGTGGCCAACGAGCTGCGCCGCGACAACGGCAACATCCTCGGCAACGAGAACGTGACGTTCGTGATCGACACCTTCCACGATCGCCGCAACGGCTACCTGTTCCAGACCAACCCGCTCGGCGCGCTGCGCGACATGACCGTGACCGACGACCTGCAGAACTCGGCGTGGAACGGCATCTGGTACGTGAAGACCGGCCGCTTCGCGCAGGGCTGGACGGTGGAGGTGGCGATCCCGTTCAAGACGCTGCGCTACCGCGGCAGCGGGCCGCAGACCTGGGGCCTCAACCTGCGCCGCCTGGTCAAGTGGAAGAACGAGTTCTCGTACCTGTCGCTGGTCCCGGCCGCCCTGGGCACGCAGGGGGTGAGCCGCATGGCGTCGGCGGCGACGGTGATCGGCCTCGAGACGCCGGCCGCGTCGAAGAACGTCGAGTTCAAACCCTACGCGGTCGGTGCGGCGACGACCGCCCGCAGCGGCGGCACCTACGCCGACGACGGCCAGGCCAACGCCGGCTTCGACTTCAAGTACGGGCTCACCCGCGGCCTGATCGCCGACGCCACCGTCCGCACCGACTTCGCGCAGGTCGAAGAGGACCTGCAGCAGATCAACCTGACCCGCTTCAGCGTGTTCTTCCCCGAGAAGCGCGAGTTCTTCATCGAAGGCCAGGGCATCTTCGACTTCGGCGGAGTGCAGGCCGGCAACAGCCCCGGCGACGTGCCGCTGCTGTTCTTCAGCCGGCAGATCGGCCTCAGCCAGGGCCGCGCGGTGCCGGTGCTGGGCGGCGTTCGCCTCACCGGCCGCGCCGGGGCCTACAGCATCGGCGCCCTCGACATCCAGACCGACGACGCGCCAGCCGCCGCCGCCGTGTCGACCAACTTCTCGGCGCTGCGCCTGAAGCGCAACCTGTTCCGGCGCAGCAACGTCGGTCTCATCGCCACGCGGCGCGATCCCGGGCCGCTCGCCGCCGCCAGCGGCCGCCGCGACGCCAGCTACAGCCTCGGCGCCGACGCGACGCTGCTCTTCTTCAAGAGCGTCAGCGCGACGGCTACTACGCGCGCGCCGCCGCCCCCGACGCCGCCGGCCGGATGGCGACCGGCGCCAGCTACCGCGGCCGGGTGGACTACACGGACGACCGCTACGGCGCCGCCGCCGAGCACCTGCTCATCGACCGCGATTTCCGCCCCGAGGTCGGGTTCGTGCGCCGGCCCGACATGCGCCGGACGTTCGCGCAGCTGCGCTTCAGCCCGCGGCCGCGGCGCAGCGCCGTGGTCCGCAAGCTGACCTGGCAGGCGAGTTACGACTACGTCACCGACGCCGCCGCGACCACCGTGCAGAGCCGCGAGGCCTCCGCGCTGTTCCGCCTCGACTTCCAGTCGTCCGACCAGCTGTCGACGGAATACACGCGCGAGTACGAACGGCTGCCGGAGCGGTTCCCCATCGCGCCCGGCGTGCACGTGCCGGCCGGCGGCTACACGGCGACGACCGCGCGCGTGAGCTACGCGCTGGGTCAGCAGCGCCGGGTGTCGGGCCGGCTGTCCGCGGCCACCGGCACGCTCTACGACGGCACGCGCTCGGAGTTCTCCTACAGCGGCCGGTGGGGCGTCGTGCCGCGCTTTTCGGTGGAGCCGACGGTGTCGCTCAACGTCGTCTCGTTGCCCTACGGCGATTTCACGGCGCGGCTGATGAGCGCGCGCTTCACGGTGACGCCGACGGCGCGCATGCTGATCAGCAGCCTGGTCCAGTACAACGTCGACCAGGCGACCACCAGCGCGAGCCTGCGGCTGCGCTGGGAGTACACCGGCGGCAGCGAGCTGTTCGTCGTCTACAGCGACGGCCGCGACACCCGCCCCGCCGGGTTCCCCGCGCTGGTCAACCGCACGCTGGCGGTCAAGGCGACGCGGCTGTTCCGGTTCTGAGCGGCAGGCGACTAGTGGCCTGTCCTGTACATATGACTAGGACAGGCCACTACGGCACGACGACCGTCGTCGCCGCCGCCGGGCTCATCCCGCACGGTCCCACCGCGTGCACGTTGATCGGCCAGGTGCCGCGCGGCAACGGCCCGCTGATCGACCGCTGCGCCAGTGGCAGGTTGCCGATGCCCGGCACGCTCACCAGGTAGCTCGACACCGCGCCGCCGGACAGCGGCGGATCCCACAGCAGGAACGTGGTGCCGCCCGCCACGTAGCCGAGCAGCTCGGTCGGCGGTCCCGGAGCCGCGCCGCACGTGCCCGGTACGACGATCGCCACCGCCGACGTCGAGGTGCTGGCCCCGCCGGCGTTGGTCGCGCGCAGCGACAGCGTGAAAGCGCCGCCCGGCGCGCCGCCGAAGGCCAGCCGCTCGACCTGCGGCAGCGGCAGCGACGCCGCCAGCGACCCGCCGACGTCGAGGACGACGCCGGTGGGCGGGCCGCCGTCGAACGACGGCGCCCACGACAGGTGCACCGCCGAGCCGACCGCGGTCGCCTGGAAGGCCCGCGGCGCCGCCGGCGGCACCGGCACGTTGACGTGGAGCGGGATCTCGTTCGAGACGCCGCTCGGTCCGCCGGTGCCCAGGGTCCTGAGCCGCACGAAGAACGAGCCCGTCGGCGCGTTCACGTTGAAGACCGGGGCGGTGCTGGTCGCCAGGGCGACCAGCGGCTGGCCCGGCGCGACGCCGCCTTCGAGGACGTAGCCGGTCGGCTCGGGCCCGACCCCGGGGGGCCGCCACCGGAAGGTCACCGTATTGCCGGTGATGGCGGAGACGCGCACGAACCGCGGCGCTTCGACGACGGTGGGGTGCGCGACGTTGATCGCGACCGTCACGGTGTTGCCGGTGCCGCTGCTGGTGTCGGCCCGGTACGAGAACGTCTCCACGCCGGCGAACCAGCGGTTCGGCGTGTAGCTGAAGCTGCCGTTGGCGTTGAAGGACAAGGTGCCGTTCGGCGTCGTCGCGATCAGCTGCGCGGTGAGGCCCGGCGATCCGTGCGCGTTGTCGTTGGCGAGCACGCCCGGCGCGGCGATGGTCAGCGGGGTGACGTACGAGGTCGCGTAGCCGTCGGCGAACGCGATGAGCGGTTCGTCGTTGACGATGGTCAGCACGCCGCTGGCGTCGGCGACGGTGGCGCCGAGCGGGTTGGCCACGGTCACCACGACGGTCTCGTCGGCCTCGTAGTTGGTGTCGCCGCGCACCGTGACCGGCAGCGGCCAGCTGGTGGCGCCGGCCGGGACGACGGCGACCGCGCCGGCGACGGCGTCGTAGTCCGCGCCGGCCGTGGCCGTGCCGTCGCTGGTCGAGTAGGCGACGGCGACGTCGGTGAGCGCCGCCGCCGACAGCGTGATCGTGACGTTGCCGACCCTGGTGCCGCTGTTGCCTTCGACGACCGCCCCGTCGCCGACGGAGATCGTCGGCAGTGACGACGCCGCCACGTAGCGCAGCGACACGGCGCGCGGCGCGCCGCCGGCGGCCGGACCGACCGCGATCACCTGGGACGTGCGGCCGTTGACGACCATCGCCGTCGGGATCACCGCCTGGCCGTCGATGCGGACCTCGGCGAGGACGCGCGTGCCGAACGACGGCGGCACCATCAGGCTCTGCACCGGCGCGCCCCCGGGCACGGCCATGGTGAAGGTGAGGCGGCCGAGCCCCGCGTCCCAGCTCATCGCGCTCATCGTCGAGGCGGCACGGGCCTGCACGAAGTCGTGCCACCGGCGCGCCGTCCACATCGGGATGTTCTGGCTGGCGGCGTAGGCCAGCGTGCCGTCCACCCACGGCTTCACTTCGTCGTAGGGGTAGTAGTCGACGTGGAACTGCGTGGCGATGGCCGAGTGGCCGCCGCCCTGGCTGGCGTCGATCAGCTGGCGCGACACGGCCAGCGCCGCCGCCACCGACAGCCCCTCGCTGTTCAGACCGGCGACCAGCTGCTCGTCGGCGAGCGATGTCGACTGCTGGAACACCGGCAGCAGCTGCCCGCTGGCATCGACGAAGCGCATCGGCAGGCCGCTGCCGTTCAGATACCCGTGCGCCTGGCTCTGCTGCGAGGGGTTGTGCACCGCCGGCCCGAACGTCGAGTACGACAGGTCCATGCCGATGCCGAAGCCCGGCATCACCGCGACCGGCGACACCCACCCGGCCCACTCGAGCGTGTGATGGCGCACCGTCGGTCCCGGCGGCATCGGCAGCGAGAACTGGAACCAGTCGAAGACGGTCGTGTAGCCCTGCGCGAAGCTGGTGACGCCGTCGTCGGCGAACACCGGATGGACGCTGATGTCGTGGCCGGCAGCCACCCAGGTGCTGACCGGATTGGCCGACATGTCGAGGAAGCGGGCGAGGTACAGCGTCATGCGCGCGCCGACGGCTTCGACGGCGGCGAGCAGCCCGGCGTACGACGCCGGCGTCTGCACGTGGCTGTCGCCGGTCGGGATCAGCAGCGTTCGCGCCGTGCCCGGGAAGTACCAGAGCCGCGGCAGCGGCAGGTGATCGGCGAGCAGATCGCCGATCACGCGGCTCAGCAGCCGCATCTGCACGTCGGCGTGCGGCACGGCCAGGCGCTCGAGATCGATGGTCTGGTAGAACGGCTCGGTGGTGCGGTACGGCACGAGCCCGTCACGCTCGGTGCCGGCGAACGCCGGGTCGCCCTGACGCGTGTAGGCGGTGCTGCGCGCCAGATCGAACGCCCACGCCGCCGTGCGGTTGTGCCGCACCACCGCCGGAAATGCGCTGGCGGTCGTCCGCGTGGTGTAGAGACTGGCCACCGTGGTGGCGCCGGCGCTCACGTAGTGCTGCGCCGGGCCCTTGAATGGCAGTGTGAGATTCGGCAGGCCGGCGCCGGGGCCGCCTTGATCGATGAGCGTGTAGCCGTTGCTCGTCGACCCGGCGGCGGCGGCGATGCCGAGTACGGCGTGCAGCTGCGGATCGGGCCGCATCGCGACCAGCCGGCCGCCGCCGTTGACGAAGCCGGTGAACAGCGCGGCCTGCGGCGCGGTGAGCGGCGTCTCGGCGAGCAGCACGAGCGACGTGGCGTCGAGCGTCGCGGCGTCGACGCTGCCGAGCGACGCGACGC
Organism: uncultured Bifidobacteriaceae bacterium; assembly: GCA_964442845.1. GTDB lineage: Bacteria > Acidobacteriota > Vicinamibacteria > Vicinamibacterales > UBA2999 > CAWAYR01. The sequence continues at coordinate 31,806 of CAYUAX010000002.1, forward strand.
CGAACGCGGTGATGCCCTCGGCTCTCAGGATCTCCGCAAGGTAGGGGCCGAACGGATTGCCGCTCGCTCCATTGACGACGACGAGCACGACTGGAGACGTCCCGACGGCGCGAAGTCCACCGCCTGCCAGCCACGATATCGCCACGACGCACAGCACGCCCGCGAGTTTGCGCATCTCGACACACACCCCGTCCGGAACGACAACGACACCATGTGCCACCTCCGTATTCTTCTGCACCGTCGCGTGATCAGCAACGAAAAGCTGCACCGATCACATTTGTGATCGGCATGCGGCGGCGGCTTGACGTGGGACGAAACGCGGCGTACGCGGGTCGGGCGCCGCGGATCACCCGCGACGCCCGACGGAGGGCCGAGGTGGCGGGCGGCGCTACGGCACGGTCAGTGCGAACGTCGCCGGCGCGCTGGTGCCGCACGCCCCGACGGCGTGGACGGCGATGGTGTGGGTGCCGGCCGGCAGCGGACCGCTGATCGACCGCGTCGCGACCGGGAACGCGCCGATGCCGGCGACACTCACGAGGTAGCCCGTTGGCGCCTCGCCGCTGGCCGGCGGATCCCAGACCACGAAGGTCGTGCCGCCGCTGACGTAGGCCAGCAGTTCGGTCGGCGGCGCCGGCGCGGACGGGCACGCGCCTGGGACCGTGACGGCGACGGCGGCGGACGGCGCGCTCGCCCCGGCGGCGTTCACGCTGCGGACGGCGAGGGTGTAGCTGCCGGGCGGGACGCCGGTGAACGACACCCGTTCGCCGGCGGGCAGCGGCAGCGCCGCGGCGATCGAGCCGCCGACCTGCAGCACGGCCGAGGTGGGCTGGCCGCCCGCGAAGGTCGGCCGCCACGCCACGTGCAGCGTGTCGCCGCTCACCGTCGCCTGCAGATCGGCGGGCGCCGACGGCGCCACCGGCACGTTGACGTGCACGAGGGTCTCGTTCGACACGGGACTGGGCCCGCCGGTTCCGAGCGACCGCACCCGCACGAAGAACGACCCGCTCGGCGCGTCGACCGTGAGGATCGGCGCTGTTCCGGTCGGCAGCGCCGCCAGCGTCTGCGCCGGCAGCAGCCCGCCTTCGACGACGTATCCGGTCGGATCAGGGCCGATCTCCGGCGCCTTCCACCGCAGCGTCACGAGGTTGCCGGACATCGCCGCGATGCGCAACTGCGCCGGCGCCTGCACCACCGTGGGCTCGTTCACCGTGAGCGTCACCGTGGCGGTGCCACCACTTCCGGCGGCGCTGCTGGCGCGATAGACGAAGCTGTCGGTGCCGGCGAAGCCGGTGTCCGGGGTATAGAGGACGCTGCCATTCGGACCGAGGGTCAGGGCGCCGTGGGCCACGCCGCTGACGAGGGCGGCCGTCAGGCCCGGCGCGGTGTGCGCGTCGTCGTTGCCGAGCACGCCCGGCGCCGCGACGGTGAGGGTCGTCTCGAAGGGCGTCGTGAACGCGTCGGCCGCCGGCGTCGGCGGCTCGAGGCCGACGCTCAGCGTGACGGTCACGCTGTTGCCGGTGCCGCTGCCGTCGACGACGCGGTAGACGAAGCCGTCGTTGCCCGTGTACCCGGTCGTCGGGGTGTACTCGATCCGCCCGTCGGCGCCGAGCGTGAGCGAGCCGTTGGCGACCCCGGAGACCAGCTGCGCCGTCATCGTGCCGCCGCCGTCGTTGCTGTCGTTGCCGAGCACGCCCGGCGCGGCGACGACCAGCGGGGTGTTGAACGCCGTGGCGTAGCTGTCGGCGACCGCCGTCGGCAGCACGTCGTCGTCGGTGATCGTGCCGGTGGCCACCGCCGTACCGAGCGTGGCGTTGGTCGGGGCCGACGCGGTGACCGTGAAGGTCTCGGCCGGCTCCACCACGATGTCGCCGCTGACGTTGACCGTGGCGTTCTGCAGGACGACGCCCGGCGTGAAGGTGACGGTGCCGCTCGCCGCCGCGTAGTCGGCGCCGGCCGTGGCCGTGCCGTTGGCGGTGGCGACGCTGACCGTGACCGTCCTGCCGCTCGGCGCCGACAGGCTGACCGGGAACGTCGCGGCGGTGGTGCCGGCGTCGCCCTCGATCACGCTGACGCCGGCGATCGAGACCGCCGGGGGGGCGTCGTCGTCGGTGATGGTGCCGGTGCCGCCGGCGGTGCCGATCGTGCCGTTCACCGGGGCGGAGAGCGTGATCGTGAAGGCTTCGTCGTCCTCGTCGAGGGCGTCGTTGAGCACGGCGACGCTCACCGTCTGGCTCGTCACCCCGGGCAGGAACGTGACGGTGCCGGTGCCGGCCGTGAAGTCGACGCCGGTGGTGGCGGTGCCGCCCGCGGTCGTATAGGTAGCGCTGACCGTCTGCAGGCTGCCCGCCGACAGCGTCGCGGTGAAGACCGCGCTCGCCGCCGGCCCCTCGGCGACGGTGGCGTTGCCGATCGAGATCGCCGGCGGCGCCGGGCCGATGGCGGTCACGCCGACGTCGTGGACGACGGGCGCGGCCACCGGATCGACGGTGGCGAGTTCGAGCCGGTACTGCAGGTAGCGCCCGTTGGGGCTGGTGATCGCGGATCCGCTGGTGGTCAGCGGCGCCGACCAGGCGCTCCACGTCACGCCGTCGAGCGACGAACGCGTGCGGGCCTGGACGGTCGCACCCGTTGGCGTCGTCGCGGTCCACGACAGCTGGTTCCAGACGACCGACAGCAGCGCGTCGATGGCGCAGCTGTCGAAGGAGCCGGCGGCGGCGACCGGCGGATCGATCTCGACGGTGTCCACGTCGAGCGTCGGCGTGGCGCCGCCGGCTTCCGACAGGAACAGGTAGCGGGCGGCGGGCAGGTCGCCGGCGGTCACGGTGTGCTCGGCCACCACAGCGCCGTCGATGCGATAGCGGATGAGCTCGGTGGCGCCCTGGGCGATGCGCTCGATCGTGAAGACGTGATACCCGGTCGGAATCGGTCCGAGGTCGTCGAGAATCGGGCCGCTGAGCGGATTGGTCGTCGCCCACAGGTTGGTGCCGCCGGCCTCGGTCGAGAAGCGCGTGTACTTGGTGGCCATCTGATTGTCGTCGGCCTGGCCGATCAACTGGTACGGCGAGGCGTTGAAGCGGGCGCGGACCTCGAGCGTCGTGCCCGTCAGCGCGCTGGCCGAACGGATGTAGGCGCCGTCGGCATTGCCGAGCGACAGCACGCCGCCCGCGGGCACCGGCGCGTAGGGGGTCGGCGGAACGACCCACGATCCGGAGATCCACTGGGGATCGAGGCTGGTGCCGTCGAAGTCGTCACGGAACGTGCCGAGCAGCCGCACGTCGCCGGCCGAGCCGACGCGGGTTCCGCTGGTCGCCGAGCAGGTGCTGAAGTCGGCCGCCGAGGTGTGCGTCCAGGCGGTCGGGTCGGGCTCGTCGTCGAGGATCGTGACGACGCCGCTGCTGTCGCCAAAGGTGGCGCCGACCGGGTTGCTGAGCGTGACGAGGACGGTCTCGTTCGGCTCGCTGACGGTGTCGCCGTTGACGGTGATCGGCAACGGCAGGCTGGTGACGCCGGGGGTGAAGGTGAGCGTGCCGCCGCCGGCCAGGTAGTCGGCGCCGGCGGAGGCGGTGCCGTTGGCGGTGGCCCAGCCGATCGTGACGTCGGTGGCGGCCGCCGCCGACAGCGTCACCGTCAAGCCGGCGGTGGTCGTGCCGGCGTCGGTCTCGACCACGGAGACGTCGTTGACGGCGACGGTCGGCAGCGAGGCCGGCGTATCGTATCGGGCGACGACGGCGCGCGCGCCGCCGCCGATCGACGCGACCGCGAAGAACTGCGTCGCTCGCCCATTCACCATCACCAGGGTCGGCGCCACCGTGGCGCCGTCGAGGGTCAGGTGGCTCAACGTCCGGCCGGCGAAAGTCGTCGGCAGCGTGACCGTCTGCGGCTCGCCACCGGCGGGAACGGCGACCGAGAAGGTGAGGACGCCGGTCCCCGGCGTCCACGTCACGGCGCTCACCGCGGTGGCGGCGCGATTCTCGGTGTAGGAGAGCCACCGCTCGGCCGTCCACATCGGGATCTGCTGACCGGCGGCGTAGGCGAGCGTCCCGTCCACCCACGGCTGGACGTTGCCGAACTGGTAGTAGTCGACGTGGAACTGCGTGGCGATTGCCGAGTAGCCGCCGGCCTGGCTGTCGTCGATCAGCTGGCGCGACACGGCCAGGGCCGCGGTCGGTGTCAGGTTCTGCGAGTAGGGCCCGCCGATGTTCAACAGCTGTTCGTCGGTCAGCGCGGTGTGCTGCTGATACACCGAGAGCACCTGGCCGGTCGTGGTCACGAACTTCATCGGCAGCCCGCTGCCGTTCAGATACCCGTGCGCCTGCGAGGTGACGTCAGGATTGGCCAGCGCCGGACCCCATGAGTAGTACGAGAGGTCCATCCGGATACCGCGGGCGGCCATCACGCTCACCGGGTCGATCCAGCCGGCCCACTCGATGCTGTGGTGACGGCTGGTCGCGCTCGGCGCCAGCGGCAGCGACTGGAACCACGTTGTGGCGACGTCATAGCCCTGCACGAAGTCGCCTTCGAAGCCGTCGGCGGCGAAATACGGGTGCATCCCCACCTCGTGACCGTTGGCCAGCCAGGTGCCGACCGGGTTCCCGGTGAGATCGAGGAAGCGAGCGAGGTAGAGAGTGATGCGCGCGCCGGCGTTCTCCACGGCGCCGATGAGCGCCGCAAACGCCGCGGGGGCGCCGGTGTGGCTGTCGCCGGTGGGAATCAGCAGCGTCCGGCTGGCGCCCGGGAAATACCACAGCCGCGGCAGCGGCGTCGCGTCGGCGAGCAGCTCGGCGATGACCCGGACGAAGAGGCGCTGGTGCACGTCGGCGTGCGGCACGGCGACGCGCTCGAGATCGATCGTCTGATAGAAGACGTCGTTGGTGCGGATCATCGGCGGCCCGGGCAGCAGGTCGCGGTCGACGCCGGCGAACGCCGGATCGCCCTGCCGTGTGTAGGCGGTGCTGCGCGCCAGATCGAACGCCCAGGCGGCCGTGGCGCCATTCCGTACCACGGCGGCCCGGCTCGCCGACGTGGTGCGCGTGCTGTAGAGCTCGGCCACGGCGGTCGCGCCGGCGAGGTCGTAGTGGGCGGCCGCGCCCCTGAACGGCAGTGTGACGTTCTGCAGGCCGGCCCCCGGTCCGCTCTGCACGACCAGCGCGTAGCCGTTCGTGGTCGACCCGGCCGCGGCGGCGATGCCGAGCGCGCCGTGGAGCTGCGCGTCGGGCCGCATCGCCACCAGCCGGCCGCCGGCGGCGACGTAGTCGATGAAGAGCGTCGCCTCCGGCGCGGTGAGCGGCGTCTCGGCGAGGACGACCAGCGTGGCCGCGCCGAGCGTCGGCGCATCGAGTGCCGACAGCTGCACGACGTCGAACGTGTTGATGCCCTCGGCGCGGAGGATCTCCGGCAGATAGCGTCCGAAGGGATTGGGGGCGGAGTCGTTCAGCACGACCAGGATCGGCGCCGGCGCCCCGCCTTGGCCACGCACGCCGCCACTCATCGCCGCGACCATCGCCAGCATCGCCGCTACCAGCACCCACTTGCGCTTTTCCACCGACCACTCCTTCTCGGGTGCCGGCCCGTGCACCGATGGGCCAGCCGCATCCGTCTGAAGTGCGATCGAGCAAGCGGCGTACCACCGGGAGCAAAGATGGCCCGATCCCGGATATGTGCGGGGCGGGCCCTGTATTCGGGCTCAGGGTGGCGGGTTGTCTGGGTGATGCCTGACTTCTGTCGGAGCTTTAGGGTAGATCGGGCCTTCACGCCTCGTCGTCGGCCGCGCCGTCGAAGGCCTCACCGGTATCCTGCCCGGGTTTCAGCAGCCCGGCCGTCAACCGGTACGTTCCCGGCGTCAGCATCGTGGCGTAGCCCTCGGCCACCAGTGCGCGGTTGCCGCGCCCCGCGTCCGGACGCGACAACCCGCAGACGCGGGCGAGCTCACCGGGGATCGTCATCCCCGCGCCCGCCAGGAATCCGCGGGCGACTTCGCGCAGCGCCGTCTCGCGCGTCACCCGCGCGGTCAGCGCCTCCGGGAACCGACCGACGGCCATGGTCCACAAGTAGGTGAACGTGGGGCGATAGAGCACCTCGCTCGGCACCACGAGCATCGCCGCCTGGAGCTCGTCCAGGGCGCGCGTGAAGGTCGCGCGATCGGCGACGCCGGAGTCGTCGCGCAGGTCCTTGGAGCCCATCTCCCACTCACGACGCAGGACGCGCAGCACCGCCCGGGCGGGACGGCTCAACCGCGACGCCTCGTCCTTGCGGCGCACGCCCCAGAGCGCGTGGAAGTGCGGAATGAGCCGCGGCGCGACGAACATCGCCCGGCCAGCCAGCTTGCCGTAATAGATCGTGCCGCGCCGCAGGACCTCGTCTTTCAGCGTCCACGCCAGCGAGGCCTCGTGATCGGTCTGGACGTTGCGCGGCAACACCGCATCGCGGCGGCCGCAGACCGCGACGTAGAGCGACGGCCCGGGGCGGCGGGCGTCGGTGAGACAGGCGGCGAAGCCGACGTCCTCGACGAACTGCTCGGCGGCCCGCGCCGAGGTGACGGCGCGGGCGCCCTCGCGCCGCCAGTACGCATCGCGGTGGTCTTCGATCGCGCCGGGGAGGGTGGGCCGGGGCGGCATGGCACCGTGATCATGCCAAAACGCCGCGCGGGAGTGCCGTCACTCGCTTCGTCCCATGCCGAGGCGCGGTGGTAGTGTCGGCCGATGGCGACTCGCCGTCACGTCCTGCACCTGGGTGCCGCCGCGCTCGCCGGCGGCCTGGTTTCGGCCCGGCACCCGCGTGGCCAGACGCCGCGTCGCCTGCTGCTGCTCGGCGGCACCGGTTTCCTCGGCCCGCAGCTGGTGCACGTCGCGCTGGCCCGCGGCTGGCAGGTGGCGATGCTCAATCGTGGCCGGCGTACGCCGTCCCAGCACGGCGGCGACTTCGCCAGGGTCGAGGCGCTGCGCGGCGACCGCTCGCAGCCGGATGCCTACACCGTGCTGAAGGGCCGTAGCTGGGACGCGGTGATCGACACCGCGACCAACCTGCAGTGGACGCGCGACGCCGTGGCGGCCCTGGGCAGCGCGACGGGCCGCTACGTCTACGTGTCGTCCACCGGCGTGTTCTGGCCGTACCGCACCGTCGAGATCGCCGAGGACGGGCCGGTGCCGCTCGTCGACACGCCGCCGCAGGAGCCGCCGACCTACGGCGTGCTCAAGGCGCGCAGCGAGCAACTGGTGCGCGACGGATGTCCGTCACGCGAGCTGGTCGTCCGCCCAGGCTACATCGTCGGGCCCGGCGACACCTCGGATCGCTTCACCTACTGGCCGGTGCGGATGGCCCGCGGCGGCGAGGTGCTGGTGCCGGGCCGGCGCACCGACCGCGTGCAGTACGTCGACGTGCGCGACCTGTGCGAGTGGATGATTCGCCTGATCGACGACGACGCCACCGGCACCTTCAACGTCGTCGGCCCGGCGGCGCCGCAGACCCTGGCCGAGTTCATCGACGGGCTGCGCCCGCTGGCCCCGGCCGGCACCGTCACGACGTGGATCGAGGACTACGCCTGGCTCAAGGCCTACCCGCTGCGCCAGCCGCGTCCCGGCGAATCCGCCGGCCTCACCGAGGCGATCCCGTGGGTGATGGCCGAGGGCGACGAGCTGGGCCACATGCGCATCGACGCCCGCAAAGCGCGCGCCGCCGGGCTCTCGTACCGGCCGCTGCTGACCACGGCCCGCGACACGCTCGCCTGGCGCAGCTCGGATGCGGTGCCGGAGGCGCTGCGCACGCAGCCGCGCTACGTCCTCACCGCCGCGCAGGAGACGGCGCTGCTGGCGGCGTGGCGGTCGCGGACCGCGAAGTAGCGCCGCCGCTCAGCGGGCCGTCCGCCGCCCGCCCTTCGCCTCTTCGGCGCGGGCCCCGGCGAGGATGCCTTCCATCGCGTAGTTGCCCTCGTGGCACGCGTATTCGTAGATCAGGGCGTCGGTCCGCTTGAGGCGGATCATGAACGTGTACGGCGTGGTCCACGTCGCCGCGTCTTCGACCGTGATCGCCCAGTGCAGGAAGTCGGGGCTGACGCGCGTGTAGCGCTCGGTGAGCTTGACCTCGGCGGTCGAGCCCTGGAAGCCGTTGACGAAGTTGGTGGTCTCGACGACCAGCGTGTCGCCGTCCCAGCGGCCGCGCGGATCGCCGTGCAGCTGGCGGACGGTGGCCGGCAGGTGCGGCTGGCCGCCCATCGGCACCACCCGGGCGTCGTGGATCATCTCCTGCAGCAGCACGACGGTCTGCGGCGACTGGACGATCTGGACGTAGCTGTTGTAGTTGGCGCCGGTGCGCGGCGCGCCGTAGGAGATGCAGCGCTCCGAGAGCGGCCGATCCTCGGGGCCGTCGGCCGGACCGCGGGTGCGCACCGCGGTGCGGGCCGCCTCGCGGCGCGCCTCGGCCGCGGCGGTGAGCGGCGGGAACTGGCCGTCGGGCGGGTCGACGATGAGCGACGTGCGGGTGTCCCACTCGCGATCGGCCATCCAGAACTGGTTGTAGTTGCCGGTGGTCGGGTCGTAGGAGACCTGCGCGTACTCGCCGCGATCGCGGGCGTCGAGCAGCTGCTGGACGAAGTTGCCGAAGATGGCGTCGCCGCCCTGATCGACCGAGCGCGCCGCCAGCTGCTTCAGCTCGTCGAGTTCGGCCTCGGTGAGCAGCGCCTTGTCCTTCCACTGGCGCGGCCGGGCCATCGGCGTGACGCTGTTGTTGCCCCACACGCCCTGCAGATCGGGATGGCCGTCGGCGGTGCGGGGCACCGTCCAGCCCGCCGGGGCCGGCGACAGCGCCGACAGGTCGGCGGCCGGGGCCGGGGCCTGCGCGCCGAGCGAGACGACGACCAGCGAGCCGGCGACCACGACGACGGGTGCGAGTGCCGCGACCAGGTGTCTCATGCGGCGTAGTGTCGCTCAAGCCCCGCGCGGCGTCCAGGGGCGCCGGCGACCGGCAGTGCTATGCTCCCCCCGCCCGGGCGGGGCGGTCGAGCCGACCCGGCGCGACGAGGAGATGAGCGATGTCTGGACGAGTCTGGATCGCCGGCGCCGCGGCGCTGATCCTGTCGGCAGGCGGCGGGGTGCTGGCCCACCACGCCTTTTCCGCCGAGTTCGACGCCAACGCGCCGGTGACCCTGCGCGGCCCGGTCACCAAGGTCGAGTGGATCAACCCGCACGCCTGGATCCACATCGACGTCACCACCGCCAAGGGCACCCACGAGACGTGGATGGTCGAGGGCGGCACCCCCAACACGCTGCAGCGCGTCGGCATCAGCCGCGACTCGATCAAGATCGGCACCGTCATCGTCGTCGCCGGCTACAAGGCCAAGGACGGCCGGCTGCGCGCCAACGGCCGCGACATCACCCTGCCCGACGGCCGGACGCTGTTCATGGGCTCGTCGGGCACCGGGGCGCCGCGCGATGGCCGCGATCCCAACGAGCGGCCGCAGCCCAAGAAGCCGGGAGCGTAGACGTGATCGCACGACTGGCGATCGCGCTGCTCGTCGCGGCGGGGCTGTCCGCCGCCTGCTCCGCCCCCCCGACACCGGCGCCGTATCGCGCGCCGCGCACGGCCGACGGCACGCCGGATCTGAGCGGCATCTGGCAGGCGCTCAACACCGCCAACTGGAACCTCGAGACCCACGTCGCCCGGCCCGGCCCCGTGTTCTCGCTGGGCGCCGCGTTCAGCGTGCCGCCCGGGGTCGGCGTCGTCGACGGCGGCGAGATCCCCTATCTGCCGGCGGCGCTCGAGAAGCGCACCGCCAACGCCGCCAGCTGGGCGGCGCTCGATCCCGAAGTGAAGTGCTACATGCCGGGGATCCCGCGCGCCACCTACATGCCGTACCCCTTCCAGATCGTGCAATCGGGCGCCAACGTCCTGATGACCTACGAGTTCGCCAGCGCCAGCCGCGTGATCCGCATGAACAGCCAGGAGAAGAGCCCCGCGCCGGCGTGGATGGGCTGGTCGATCGGCCGCTGGGACGGCGAGACGCTCGTCGTCGAGGTGACCGACCACATGGAGGAGACGTGGTTCGATCGCGCCGGCAACCACCACAGCGACGCGCTGAAGGTGACCGAGCGCTACACCGCCATCGACGCCAACACGCTGCAGTACGCGGCGACGATCGAGGATGCGAAGGTGTTCGCGCGGCCGTGGACGATCAGCATGCCGCTCCACCGGCGGCGCGAAGCGAACATGCAGCTGATGGAATACAAGTGCGTGGAGTTCACCGAGGAACTGCTCTACGGCCACTTGCGCAAGCAGCCGCGGCCGCGCTGACGGCGGCCGGCGTCAGCTCTGGATTCTCGCCAGGTCGGCGCGCGCCTCGGCACGCGCCCGGTTGGCTTCGGCGACCCCGTCCAGATCGGGCTTGAACTCGACGATCGCCGCCGGCAGCGCCTTGCCTTCGGTCAGCACGCGGTGCTTCAGCACCATGAACGGGATCGCGGTGTTCTTCGCGGCGTAGGCCACCGTCATGAACTGATAGGCGTTGGCGAAGCCCTCGGCGGCCTTGCGCACGTCGGCGCCGCGGTTGAGCAGGAGCCGCGCCTGCCGCTGCACCGGCGCCGCCGATGCGGTCGGGACGCGCTCGAGCCGGCCGGTGCCGCGGATCACGACCGGCGCGGATGTCGACGCGGTGACCGTCGGAGTCGCGACGGCCGCGGGGCGAGCCGCCGAGGGCGTCGCAGCCTCGCGGCTCTTGCCGACCAGGGGTCCCACCGCCAGGCCGACGGCGAATGCGGCCACGACGCCGAGGTAGGTCACGGATGCTCGCGTGAAGGTCACGGCTTCACCTCCCACGCGGCCTGGAAGTGCAAGATACGTGACAACCCGGAATTGCGCGGATTGACCACTGATTTCCGTGCCGGGTCTGCCGCGAAGGTGGGATCTACCGTGTAGGTCCTTCCCGGCGCCTCATGGCTGAGCTGGGGACCATGGGCCGGGGCACGACGGCCGGAGGGGGGCCAGGCCGCCGCCCGCGCCGTGGCCCGTCCTGCTACATCCGCGCCGCGATTCCACCGATATGTCGTGCTGGAGCCTCGCCCGCGACCGTGCACGGACTGCCCGTCGCTTCGGTGGATTGCGCACTCTGGCGGCCCGTCCCGCCGTCACGGCCGCGGTGTCTCCGCGCCCGTCGCGCGGCCGCTCTCGGCGGGATGCCCCGATGACCAAACCCAAGGTGCCGCCCGTCGAGCTGCCGTGGCACGTGCGGCTCGAGGCCCGGGTCGCCTCGGCGCTCGGCCTGCTGGTGGCCGTGGCCCTGGGAGCGGTGCTGCTGGTGACCGCCGGCGTGGTCTCGGCGCAGTCGCGCGACCGCGTCGCCGCCGACCTCGAAGTGGCCCGCACCGCCATCTACGCGCTGCTCGATCAGCGCCTCGACGCGGCGATCGACGAAGCTGATCTCGTCACCCAGCTGCCGACGTTCCGCGCCCAGCTCGCCGGCGGCCTGCGCGACCGCGCCGCGCTCGACGCGATGAGCGAGCGGCACCGCCGGCAGCTGGAAGCCGACTTCACGATCGTCGCCGCAGCCGACGGCTCGTGGCTCGGCACGGCGGGCTGGGCCGACACCTCGGGAGGCGGCCGCAACGTCGTCCGCGATGCCCAGCATGCCGCCCGCGGCGGCCGCGCCGCCGGCGCGCTGGTGCCGGATGGGGCGCGCCTCTTCCTCGCCGTCTCGGTGCCGGCGCGCGACGCCGACGCGGTCGTCGGCACGCTGACCTCCGGCTACCTGCTCACCGACGAGATGACCGCGGAGCTGGCCGCCCTGGCGCGCTGCGACGTGGCGCTGGTCGTCAACGGCCAGGTCGTGGCCACCAGCCTGGCGTCGGGCGTCGGGCGCGACGACGAGGCGCTGCGCCTGGCGACCATGGCCGCGCCCGGCCTGAAGCCCGACGTCCTCGAGATGGCCGGCCGCCAGTACATCGCCGCGGTGTTCCCGCTGATGCCCGACGTACCGGGCGGCGACGCCGGCCGCCTGCTGGTCCTGTCGGACTGGGCGCTGACGCAGCAGTTCATCGACACCCTGCGGACGCGGTTCGCGCTGGCGGGAATCGCCGCACTGGCGCTGTCGCTGGTCGGCGGCGTGTTCCTCAGCCGTCACCTCAGCCGGCCGCTGCGCGACATCGCCACCGCGGCCGAGCAGATCGCCGCCGGCAACCTCTCGTTGCAGCTGCCGGTGCGCGGCACCGCCGAGGCGGCGACGGTGGCCCGGGCGTTCAACGCGATGAGCGTCAGCCTGCGGTCGGCGCACGAACGGCTGGTCCACGACGCCATCCACGATCACCTGACGCAGCTGCCCAACCGGGCGCTGTTCCGCGAGCGGCTCGATCGGGCGCTGGCCCGCCGCGTCCGCCACCCCAAGTACCAGTTCGCGGTGCTGTTCGTCGATCTCGACCGCTTCAAACACGTCAACGACAGCCTCGGCCACACCGCCGGCGATCGGCTGCTGGTGATGTTCGGCGAACGGCTGGCCGCCGCCGTCCGCAGCGACGACGTGGTGTCGCGCATGTCCGAGGCGTCGTCGTCACCGGAGCCGACGCTGGCCCGGCTCGGCGGCGACGAGTTCGCCGTGCTGCTCGACGGCATCCGCGAGCCGCTCGACGCCGTGCGCGTCGCCAAGCGGGTGCAGCAGATGGCGATGTTGCCGCTGCCGGTCGACGGCCAGGACGTCTTCACCAGCGCCAGCATCGGCGTGGCCGTCGCCTCCGACGCCCACACCTCGGGCGAGGACATCATCCGCGACGCCGACCTGGCGATGTACCGGGCGAAGAACGCCGGCGGCGGCGGCTACTCGGTGTTCGACGCCGCGCTGCACGACGCCGCCGTGCGCCGCCTGCGGCTCGAGACCGACCTGCGCCGGGCCGTCGAGCGCGAGGAGTTCCGCGTCTGGTACCAGCCGATCGTCGCGCTGACGACCCGGCAGGTCACCGGCGTCGAGGCGCTGGTGCGCTGGCAGCACCCCGAGCGCGGCCTGCTCGGCCCCGGCGAGTTCCTGGAAGTGGCGGAGGAAGTCGGCCTCATCGCCCAGATCGACGAATGGGTGCTCAAGGAGGCGTGCCTGCAGGCCCGCGAGTGGCTGCGCGTCGGCACCTTCACGGCGCATACGTCGGTGAGCGTCAACCTGTCGGCCAGGGCGTTCGCGCAGGAGACGCTGGTCAAGCACGTCGAGGCCATCCTGCGCGACACCGGCTGCCCGGCCTCCAGCCTGCGCCTCGAGATCACCGAGAGCGCGGCGATCAAGGACGCCGCCCGCGCCCGCGTCGTCCTCGCCAACCTGCGCAATCTCGGCGTGCGCATCAGCCTCGACGATTTCGGCACCGGCTACAGCTCGCTCAGCTACCTGCAGTCGCTGCCGCTCGACACCCTGAAGATCGATCGCTCGTTCGTCGCCGGCATCGGCACCGACGAGGACAAGGGCGAGATCATCAAGCTGATCGTCGGCCTGGCCCTCACGCTCGGCCTCGAGATCGTCGCCGAGGGCATCGAGACGGCGGCGCACGTCGAGCACCTGCGCGCCCTCGGCTGCCAGTGCGGCCAGGGCTACTTCTTCGCCAAGCCGGCCGAGGCCGGCGTGCGGCCGGCGCAGACCGCCGCGGCGCGTGCCGCCCGGCTCGCCGTGTGACGCGACACTTCGGCGACAAACCGGAGACATCTTCTTGCTTGACTCTCCGCCGCGCGCGGCTAGAGTCCGCCCTACGCGTGCGCCCGCCTGCGGTCGGGGTGGCGGTGTGCGCGCGCAAGGGGGCACACGGCATGCGCATGGCGACCGCTCTTCTCATCACCGGCCTGGCGCTGGCGCCGGCGACGGCATCGGCCCAGGCCACTTCCAGCGCCGAGCCGTTCGCGGTCGGCACCTTCGCGTTCAACGGCCGCGAGGGCCTCGGCCTCGTGCTGCGCCAGCAGCTCGTCGTCGAGCTCGAGGCCGCGAACCACAACCTGCAGCTCGAACCGGGCGTGGCGCGCATGACGATGCCCGAGGACATGCGGCAGCTGATCGGTCTCTACGAATACGGGCTCAAGAACCGCATCTACGAGATCGTCAACCACCTGGTGGCCACCAAGGCGCTCGACGGCCAGCGGCCCGGCTTCGTGCACCCGGTGAACGCCGTGCGGACGCTGGCGCCGATCCGCTACCCCGGCAAGATCCTCAACGCCGCCGGCAACTTCTATACCCACACCTGCGAGGGCTGCACGCCGCAGCAGCAGGCCGAGAACGACAAGAAGATCCGCGCCAACCGCGGGGTCCCGTATCTGTTCCTCAAGCCGAGCGAAGGCGCGGTGATCGGCAACGGCCACGAGATCGTCATTCCGCCCGGCCGCGACCGCATCGACTGGGAGATCGAGTTCGGCACGGTGATCGGCAAGCCGGCCCGCTACGTGTCGGCGAACCGCGCCCAGGACTACGTGTTCGGCTACACCGTGACCATCGACATGTCGGACCGCGGCGGCCGGCCGGGCACCCGATCGTCGGACTGGTTCGTCGGCAAGGGCCACGAGACGTTCGCGCCGATGGGGCCGTGGATCGTCCCCAAGGAGTTCTACGGCGACCCGATGAAGCGGCTGCACCAGCAGCTGTCGATCGACGGCGTCAAGGTGCAGGAAGCCAAGGCCGGCGACATGATCCACAACATCTGGGAGCTGATCGAATACGGCTCGTCGATCATCACGCTGTATCCAGGTGACGTGATCAACAGCGGCACGACCGGCGGCACGTCGTCGGGCGCGTTCAAGCGCGGCACGCGTTCGGGGTATCTCAAGCCCGGCGAGACGATCGAGGCGACCATCGAAGGCATCGGCACGCTGCGCCATCCGATCGTGGCCGGCAAGCCGCTGCCGACCGACCTCACCGGATCGCAGCTCCCGGCGGTGGGCACCTATCGTCCCGCCGGCAGCCCGCCACCGCCGCAGTAGGTTCGCGGCGCTCGTGTCGCGGCGGCGGGCCTGTGCGCAGGTCCGCCGCCTGGCCCGTCCATCACGCTGCGCCGGTGATAGGCTCCCCGGGGCCGATTCGAGGCCCGGGGGCGGACCATGATCAGAGCGGCAGGGACGTTCGGCGCGATCGCGGCGGTGGTGCTCGGCACCGCGATCGCCGTCGCGCAACAGGCGGCGCCCGCCACGACGGCGCCGGTGCCGGCGGGCCTGCCCGACTGGGCCTACACGCCGCCCTTGCCGCCGGGATCGCCGCCGCCGCCCACGGCGCTGCCGGCCGACGACAGCGCAGTCGTGCGGATCGCCGGCACCGAGAAGACCATGACGCGCGGCGCCCTGCGCGGTACCGCCGAGATCCCCGACTGGTATCCCGAAGATCGGAAGGGCACCGTGCCGGCGGTGGTGCGCAACGGCCGGGAGGGCGTCCGCGCCTGCGGGTTCTGCCATCTGGCCGACGGCAGCGGACGGCCCGAGAACGCGCCGGTCAACGGCTATTCGCCCACCTACTTCATCCAGCAGATGGCCGATTTCAAGAACGGCGTGCGCCGCAGCGCCGACCCGCGCAAGGCCAACACCAACATCATGATTGCGATCGCCAAGGCGGCGACGGCAGAGGAAGTGGACGCCGCGGCCGCCTTCTTCGCGGCGCAGCCGTACCCGCGCCGGATCAAGGTCATCGAGTCGAAGACCGCGCCGAAGGTGCGCCTCCAGGGCGGCATGCACATGGCCGTGCCCGCCGCCGAGGGCGGCGGCACCGAGCCGATCGGCGACCGCATCGTCGAAGTGCCTGACGACAACCTGCGCGCCGAGGCGCGCGACACCCGTCTCGGCTGGACCGCCTACGTGCCGGTCGGCATGGTCGACCGCGGCCGGCAGCTCGCGGCGAAGCATCAGTGCGCGCTGTGCCACGGCGCCAAGCTCGAGGGCCTCGGCCCCGTGCCGGCCTTGGCCGGCCGCTCGCCCAGTTACACGATGCGCCAGCTGTTCGACATGAAGACCGGCGCGCGTCGCGGTCCGTGGGCGGCGCTGATGGCGCCGATCGTCGGCGCCATGTCGGTGCCGGAGATGGCGGCGGTCTCGGCCTATGCGGCCTCGCTGCCGCCGCCCGACCGCTAACGCCGACCGGCGCTACTTCGCGGCCGTCGCGGTGCCGCCCATCCGCCAGTCCCAGTGGCGGGCCGCCGCCGCGTGGATGGCCGGGAGGTCGCCCGTCAGCACATAGCGGTCGCGCGCCAGCTGCTGCGCCACGGCGTCGATCTTCGCGAGGTACTCGGCGCGGCTCGCATAGCGCTCCTCGATCGACAGCCGCGGATCGCCGCTGCGGGTCCGATCGGCCTTCGTCACGGCGAACGGCAGGTAGCCGCCGGCGTTGACCATCAGGGTGTGCGGAGCGCCGATGCGGGCGCTGCGGAACAGCCAGCCGGTCATCGTGCCGAGCGGCACGGCCTGCTCCGGCAGGCGGATGCCGCCGGTCTCGTTGCCGTCGGCGTCGACCTGCGAGAGCAGGAACGGCATCGGCGATTCCGGCGTGTCGACGTCACGGCGGTAGCCGCCCGGCACCTGCGTCGGCCACTGGACGCCCGGCACGGCCGGAAACCTCAGCTGGTGGTGGTGGACCATCGTGCCGTCGGCGAAGCGTGGATGGCTGCTGGGCGGCGGCTCGACGCCCTGGCGCGTCCACTTGTCGAGCGCGTCCATGAGCGCGCGCTCCGCCCAGCCGTAGTCGAGCGGGTTGTCGGCCATCTGCCCACCGCCCTGCCGCGCCGGCACGCTGCCGGCGCCGTGCTTCGAACCCGCCACGTAGTAGACGCGCACGTTCGGCGCGTCGGGCAGATCGGCGGTGCCGTCCACCGAGGCGTGGCGCAACGCGCCGAGACGGCCCTTGTCCCAGTATTCCGAGCCGGTGTCGAAGGTGACGATCTTGGGCTCGAGGCCCGCGGGGATGCGCGCGCCGAGGCCGTCGCGCTTGCCGGTGACCGGATCGACGGTCATCTGGTACTGGAAGGGGAACTGCGTCTCGGTGAAGACGCCGAGCGAGTTCACCAGCGCAAAGCGCTCGTTGAACCGCGCCATGCTGGCGCCGCCGGTCTTGATGAACGCGGCGTCGAACACCTTGCGGCCCTGCTCGTCGATGGTGAAGCCCTCGTAGATGATCTGGCGCAGCGTGCGGCCGGTCTGCGAGACGCCGTACATGTAGGCGAGTCGGCCCGGAGCGACGAAGCCCGGCTGGTACTTCATGGCCGCCGCCAGGTCGCGCACCGCGGCGAGCCCGACGCCGGCCACCGGCGGGTTCTGCGACTCGAAGGCCAGCTCGTAGGTGAGGCCCGGTGCGAAGCCGCCGTCGAGCGTGACGTAGTTGGGGTCGGCGACGAAGCGGCCGTCGACCGTACGGCCGAATCGCCACGACGAGCGCGGCAGCAGCCGCCGCGCCGCGAACATGCCCTCGCGGGCCGTCAGCCGATACTCGGGGTTCTCGAGATCGATGGGCAGATAGCCCTTGGTGGCGTTGCCGCCGGTCCAGTGGAACGACGGCGCCGCCTGATCGGGCACGAACCACTCGCGCAGCCAGCCGCGCACCGGCTTGCCGTTGTCGGCCGGGATCGGCGCCTGGACGCCGATCAGCGCCTCGGGCACGTCGAACTGCCAGCCGACCGCCACGAGCGTGTAACCGGCGTGGAGCAGCGAGGCGTCGCCGAAGTGCGCGCGTTGGGTCGGGTCGTCGGCCGCGGCGGCGTCGCTGAACGTGCTCAGCAGCCGGAAACGGCCGCGGTTGACGACGTCGAAGAACACCACGCCGTTGCCGCGGGCCGGGTCCTTGGGCTTGAGGATGAAGACGTCGGACGTGAAGGCGACGCGGCCATCCGGGCCGCGCGGCGCCAGGGCCAGGTCGGCGATGACCTGGTTGCGCGGCAGCGCCGGGTCGAGCGCGAAGTGCGCCGTGCCCCAGATCTTCTCGTAGGCGCCCACGGCGCCGAAGGCTTCGCCGTTCAGCACGTCGGCGCGCGAGCGGATCTCCAGCCGGACCAGTTCGGCGCCGGCCAGCGCCGGCAACATGAGGACGCACGCGATCACCCCGGCCAGACCGCGTCCAGCAGACGTTCCAGGCATTCCCGCCTCCCGTCGCGGCGCCCACCGGGCAGCCGGCGTCGCGACCCGCCCACGGTAGTGACCCGCCGGCGGCCTGTCAATCACCCGCCGGGCGCGCGGTCGGCCGGCCGTATAATCCGCGGCGCTGAGGCACCGCGGAGCGGGCCTGAACGGGGGACGACCATGAGTGTGAACCGTCGCGAGTTCGTCACGGCCTCGACACTGGCTGCGGTGGCCGGTGCGGTGCCGGCCAGTCTGGCCGCGCAGGCGCCGGCGGCGCCGCCGGCCCCAGCCGTCTTCACGCCGCTGCGCCGCAACGTCGGCATCTTCAACCAGCGCGGCGGCACCATCGGCTGGCTGGTCAGCCCCGACGGCCTGCTGGTCGTGGACACGCAGTTCGCCGACACCGCGCCGAACCTGCTGGCCGGGCTCAAGGAACGCAGCCCGCGCCAGATCGACGTCCTCATCAACAGCCACCACCACCCGGACCACACCGGCGGCAACGGCGTGCTGCGGCCGGCGGCGAAGCAAATCGTCGCCCACGTGCGCTCAGCCGAGAACCAGAAGGCCCAGGCCGAGCGGATGAAGGCAGCGACGACGCTGCCCGATGTCACCTTCCCGGCCACCTGGAGCGTGAAGCTCGGCGACGAGACGATCAGCGCCCGGCACTGGGGCCCGGCGCACACCGGCGGCGACGTCTCGATCCACTTCGAGCAGGCCAACATCGTCCACCTGGGCGACCTGCTGAACAACCGCGGCTATCCCAACGTGGACGCGCCGGCCGGTGCGTCGGTGCACGGCTGGATCCAGGTGCTCGAGAAGATCGCCTCGGCGTTCCCCGCCGATGCGCTCTACGTCTTCGGCCACGCCGAGGCCGGCCACCCGTTCATCGGCACCCGCACGGATCTGCACTACCAGCGCGACTACTTCGCGGCGGTGATCGAGATGGCCCGCGCCGCCCGCAAGCAAGGCAAGGCCAAGGAGGAACTGGCCAAGGTCGAGGTGTTGCCGAAGTTCGAGCACTTCGGCGGTCAGAAGCCGCGCCTGGGCCTGGCCCTGACCATCGCCTACGACGAGCTGGCCGCGCGCGGCTGAGCACCGGCGCGGGCCTGAACCACTCCGCCCGCGGCTTCCGCTTCCCTGATCAGGCACCCACACCGGCCCGCCGGGCCGAAGCGACGGTGTCGTGGAGGGACGCGCATGTTCGCACGACGGGTTCTCGGCGGCACCGCCGCCATCGCGGTCACGATTCTGCACGCCGTCGCCGGGCCGGCCGCGGCGCAGAACGTCTTCGGCACGCACAGCTGGCAGATGCGGCCGTACTGCAACGTGGTGACGCTCACCCTGTCGCCGTCGGCGTCGGGCGCGGCGATCCAGGGCGTGGACGACCTGTGCGGGGCCCCGGACAAGGGCAGCGCGGTCGGCATGGCCACGACCAACGCCGCCGGCAACGTCACGCTGAACTTCACGATCGTGACGGCGCCCGATGCCCGGCCGGTGCACGTGACCGCCGTCGTCAACCTGCGCAACGGCAACGGCAGCTGGGTGGACAGCGGCGGCAGCACCGGCACCATGGCCTACGGCGGCGCCACGTCCCGCCTGCCGCCGCGGCCGGTGCCGACCACCGAGCTGGGCCCCAACGTCATCACGACGCTCGAACTCGCGCCAGGCGCCGTGGGCAGCGCCGACATCGACCCCACCCAGGTGCAGTCGCGGGTGAGCGGCTCGTGCGCGGCCGGACAGGCCATGACCGGCATCAACGCCAACGGCACGGTGACGTGCGCGTCGATCACCGGCGGGGGTGGCGGACAGACGGTGGCGTTCAAGGCCGGCGGCCATCTGCAGAACGCCGGGACCTATCTGCCGTACGCGCAGTACACGGACGTGGTCTGGAACAGCGTGCGGTTCAACACCGGCGGCGGCGCGTTCACGGCGCCCGGTACGACCTACACCGTGCCCTCGAGCGGTCTCTACCTGCTCACCGCCGTGGTCCGCGTGCTCGGCTACCAGACTTCTGGTTCCTATTGCGGCGGCTTCCGAGTGAACGGCACGGTCGTCGGCCTGACGTGCAACAAGTACATCGCCAGTGCCTCGGTGGACACCGACGACGTGTCGCTCTCGACCACCGCGCAGCTCACCGCCGGCGACACCGTGACCGTGAGTGTGATCCCGCTGATTCCTGGCAACGGCCTCGTCATCACCGGCAGCAACCAGGCCGAAGCGAACTTCACCGTGACCAAGCTGCAGTAAGACCGTCGGATGTGCCAGCATGTGGGCCGGCCCCGGCCCGCATGTCCACGTCTGACGATCTCACGCAGCTGCTCCACGAGTGGTCCACCGGCGATCCGCAGGCGCTGCCGCGCCTGATGGAGCTGGTCTATCCGGAACTGCACCGCATCGCCGCGCGGCACCTGAGCCGCGAGCGCGGCGGCCACACCTTGCAGCCGACTGCGCTGGTGAACGAGGCCTATCTGCGCTTCGCGCAACAGGCGCCGGGCAAGGCGTGGACCGATCGCACGCACTTCTTCGCGGTGGCGGCGCGAATCGTCCGCGCCGTGCTCGTCGATCACGCCCGCGCCCGCGATGCCGTCAAGCGCGGCGACGGCGCCCGGCGCACCGACTTCCCCGCGGCGCTGGCGATGGCCGGCGCGACGCCGGTGGATCTCCTCGATCTCGACGTCGCCCTGACGGAGCTCGAAGCCATGAACGCCGAGCACTGCCGCATCCTCGAACTGCGCTATTTCGCGGGGCTGTCGATCGAGGAGACGGCAGCGGCCCTCGGCGTGTCCGACTCGACGGTGAAGCGCGGCTGGCTCGCCGCCAAGACCTTCGTTCGCCGCCGGCTCGACGGCGCCACCGGCGGCGCATGACGCCCGAGCGCTGGGCCCGGCTCGCCGAGCTGTTCGACCTCGCCTGCCAGCAGCCGGCCGCGGCCCGCGAGGCGTGGCTCGCCGCCGCCACCGATGACGAGGGCTTGCGCGCCGAGCTGCGGGCGATGCTCGCCGCCTACGAGCGCGATCCGTCGTTCCTCGAGGACGCCGCCGATCCCGGACTCGCCGTCGGCGAAGCCGTGGCCGGCGCCCTCGCCGGGCGCCGCCTGGGCGCCTGGCGGCTGACGCGGCAGATCGGCCGCGGCGGCATGGGCGTGGTCTACGAAGCCGTGCGCGACGACCGCGCCTTCGACCGCCGCGTCGCCGTGAAGATCCTGCCGGCGTGGCGCGTCGATGCGTTGGCCGAGCGGTTCCGGGTCGAGCGCCGCCTGCTCGGCGGGCTCGACCATCCCGGCATCGCCCGGCTGCTCGACGCCGGCAGCAGCGACGACGGGGTGCCGTACTGCGTGATGGAGTTCGTCGACGGCGCGCCGATCGACGAGTGGTGCCGGACCCGGCAGCTCGACGTGCGCGCCAGGGTCGCGCTGATGGAGGGCGTCTGCGCCGCCGTCGCCTACGCGCACGCGCACCTGGTCGTCCACCGCGACCTCAAACCCTCCAACATCCTCGTCGCCGCCGACGGCCAGCCCAAGCTGCTCGACTTCGGCATCGCCACGCTGCTCGACGCCGACAGCGGCGAGGCGGTGAGCACGACCCGCACTGGATTCACCAGCTTCACGCCCGAGTTCGCCAGTCCGGAACAGATGCGCGGCGAACGGGTGACCACGGCGACCGACGTCTATTCCCTGGGCGTGCTCCTCTACCTGCTGCTCGCCGACCAGCGGCCCTACGACCTGCGCGGGCTGACCGCGGCCGAGGCGCTGCAGGTCGTGTGCGAGCGGGAACCGGCGGCGCCCAGCGCCGTCGCACCCGTCGCGGCGCGGGCGCGGCTGCGCGGCGATCTCGACGTCATCGTCGGCAAGGCCCTGCGCAAGGACGCCGGCGATCGCTATGCCGGCGTGAGCGCGCTGGCCGCGGATCTCCAGGCGTGGCGCGAGCGGCGGCCGATTGCCGCGGCGCCGGCCACCTGGGCCGATCGGGCGTCGCGCTTCGTGCGGCGCAACGCCGCCGCCGTGGCGGCGGCCGCGGTGGTGGCCGTGGCCGTGCTGGCCGGCACCGCGGCCACGGCGTGGCAGGCGCGCATCGCCGAGCGGGAGCGGGCGCGCGCCGACGCCCGCTTCAACGACGTCCGCCGGCTGGCCAATGCCGTCGTCGGGCCGCTCTACGATGCCATCGCCAAGGTGCCGGGATCGACGGAAGCGCGCCAGCTGCTGGTGCGCGAGGCGCTCACCTACCTCGACCGCCTCTCGGCCCAGGCCGGTGACGACGTCGCGCTGGCCAGCGAACTCGCCGACGCCTACGAGAAGATCGGCGACGTCCAGGGCAACCTCTACGGCCCCAACCTGGGGGACGCGGCCGGGGCCAAGACCAGCTACGCGCGGCTGATCGCATTGCGGCGCGCCGTGGACGCCGCCCGCCCGGGTGATGCCGCCGCACGCGCCGGCCTGGCCAACGCCGAGATCCGGCTCGCCGACATGGCGCTCGGCGAGAGCCGCTATGCCGACGCCGCGGCCGGTTACCAGCGGGCGGTGGACATTCTGGGCGCCGCCGCCACCACGGCGCCAAACGACGGGCAGGCGGTGATCGCCGGGCGGGCGCACGGTCGTCTCGGCGTGGCGCTCAACTGGGCCGGCCGCCGGGCCGAGGCGACCGCGTCGTTCGAACGCGCTCGGCGGGTGGTCGAGCCGTGGGCGGCACGACCGGACGCCTCGCCGCAGGTGCGGTTCGAGTTGATGAGCACGCTCGGCAACGCCGGCGACGTCCATTACCTCGAGGAGCGATTCGCGCCGGCCCTGGAGTCGTACGAGGCAGCGCTGGCGATGGCGCGCGCGGCCGCGGCGCGAACCCCCACGGCGCCGGCGCGGCGAAGCGTCCATCTCATCGCCACTCGCGTGGCCGCGGCGATGCAGGAGCTGGGCCGGTTCGACGACGCAGCCGCGCTGGCCGCCGAGGCGGTGGCCATTCAGCGGGAGTTGGCGGTGGCCGACGCGAAGAACGTGCGGCTCCAGTTCGACCTCGCGGCCTCGATGCAGGGCCAGGCGGTGATCGAGTTCAGGCGGCGGCGGTTCGAGGCGGCGGCCGGCTTGCTGCGCGAGTCGCTGACGCTGTTCGACGCCGGCCTGGCGGCGAGTCCCGAAAGCCGCGAGCAGCGCTTCAACTACGCCCAGACCCTGGCGTGGCAGGGACGGGTCGAGGCCGCTCGCGGCCGCCCGCGGGACGGGGTGGCGGCGCTGCAGCGCGCCGTCGCCATCTACGCCGAACCCGAGGTGAGTGCGCGCAAGCCGAGTGAGCGCTTCGAGGTGACGCTGTGGCTCGGTGACGCCTTGGCGGCGTCGGCCCGTGCCGGCGGCGGAGAGCCGGCGCGTCGCCAGGCGCTGGCGGCCTACGCCGCCGCGCGTGACGGACTGGCGGCGCTGGTGGCGTCTGGACAGCCCGAGCCCCGTCTCGCCGAATTGCAGCGTGCCGTCGAGGCCAGCCGCGTCGCGCTCGACCGGCGGTGACGTCGGGCGAGCGCGAACAATCGCCTACGATGGTCGAGATGCCGACCCCTGCGCCGCCCGGGACCGCGATCGGCCGGGGCGCCCTGATCGCCACGCTTGCCCTGCTGTCGGGCTGCGGCGAGGCCGGCCCGTCGCTCGCCGAACGCGCCGCCGCGGCCCGCGCCGCCCAGGAGGCCGCCGATGCCGCGGCGCGCGAGGCGAGCCGGGCGCGGTCGGAAGCCGGGCGTCTCGCGGCGCTGTGGCGTTACCAGGACGCCACCGTCGGCGGCGGCGCCCAGAAGACCGCGGCGATCGTCGCCACGGGCGACGTCGATGTCGACGGCCAGGGTGCGAAACCGGTGCAACTCGTGTTTCGCGACCACGCGAAGTGGGGCCGCAGCAGCTACCTGGTGCTGCAGACCGGCGACTTCGCCTGCCGGCCGCGCTGCACGGTGTCGGTCGCAGCCGACGATCGGCCGCCGGTGAAGATGGCGGCGCGACGCCCCAACACCGACGAGGCCATCGCGATGTTCATCGACGACGCCGCGGCGCTGTGGCGCCTGGCCGGCGCCGCCACGCGGCTGGTCATCGCCTTCCCGGTGACGGCGGGTGGCACGCGCACGGCCGCTTTCGAGGTGTCGGGCCTCGACACGGCGCAGCTGCCCGGCTGGGGCGGCATCGCCGCCGGCTGGACGGACCCGCCAGGCAGACCCTGATCGGCGCCGTGCCGCGCACGCCGGTGCCGCCGCCGTCGGGGTGGCCGCGACGTTGACAACCTCGCGTGGCCGTCCCCATACTTGCGCCTCCCAGCGTTCCGCGCCGCCGTACCGTTGTCGCTCACGTGAGCCGTAGAGCCGAAGGGACGATGCCATGGTGGACACACTGCGAAGGTTTCGCTTGGGGTGGCTGGCGGTCGCGGTCGTCACGTTGACGACGGGCGGGCCGCTCGGGCCCAGGGTGCTCGACGCTCAGGGCCCGCTGGACCTCGACGCCCTGCATCGGCGGCTGCTGCCGGTATTCGAAGTGCCCGGCGTCGTGTTCACTGACGCCGATGAAACGCGCGGCCGCGTCGTCGTCGGCGTGCTCGACCGCGGCGCCGAGGGGCTGGTCCGGGTCGCCGCGGCCCGGCTCGGTGTCGCGGCGCAGGACGTCGACGTCGTGCAGTCGGAACCGATCTTCCAGGTGGCGACGTTGCGCGACTCGATCCGCCCGGTGGCGGCCGGCGTGCAGATCCGCTTCTCGTCCTACGTGTGCAGCCTCGGGTTCAACGCCTTCCGCAACGGCGTTCTCGGGTTCGTTACCGCTTCGCATTGCAGCGACCGGCAAGGGACGGTCGATGGCACGAGCTACTATCAGCCCGCGAACCTGGTGCCGGCGGAGTTCATCGGCACCGAGATCGCGGATCCGGCATATCGCCGCAACTTCGCCGGCTGCCCGCGCGGTCGCGTCTGCCGCTATTCCGATTCGAA
Organism: uncultured Bifidobacteriaceae bacterium; assembly: GCA_964442845.1. Lineage (GTDB taxonomy): Bacteria > Acidobacteriota > Vicinamibacteria > Vicinamibacterales > UBA2999 > CAWAYR01. The sequence goes on from CAYUAX010000002.1 coordinate 56,763, forward strand.
TTTCGTCGACGGCGCCGACAATCTCTCCACCGGGTTCGGCCTGATTGCGAAGACCACGGGGCCGAACAATGGGTCGCTCGAGGTGGTCGGGAACTTCGTCATCGGCGGCGAAGGGGTGGCCCTGGTCGGCCACTCGGCGAACAAGGTGGGGCGGACCACCGGCTGGGGACAAGGCCTGGTGACCCGGACGTGCGCCAGCACGAGCGTGTCAGGCACCAACATCGTGTTGCTGTGCCAGACGTTCGTGGAGCACGGCTCCGCGGTCATCGTGCAGGGCGGTGACAGCGGCTCGCCGGTGTTCCGAATCGAGTCGAGCGGCGCGGCGACGCTGCTCGGCAACCTGTGGGGCGCCAATTCAGCGGGCACGCTCTTCGTCTACAGCCCGCTGTCGGGGATCGAGAACGAGCTGGGCGCCCTTCAAACGCACTGATCGGCCGGCCGATCACCGGCTGTGGCGTCCTCGGAGCTGGCGCGTCTCGAAGCCGCCCGCGGCTACTTGAAGGCCGGTGGCGGCACCCGCTTCCTGGTCGCCTGTTCGAAGGCGTAGGCCAGACCGAGCAGCGCCGGGTCGGCGCAATGGGCGCCGACGAAGCTCACGCCGAACGGCCGCACCGCATCGAGTGAACCCTTGGCGCCGTCGGCGTAGTTGGCGACCATGCCGAACGGCACGGCGACGATCGGATAGCCGGCCTTGGTGGCGTAGTTCGCTCCCGCCGAGCCCGGGAAGAGCAGCGCGTCGAGCCGATGCGCGTTCAACGCCGCGTCCAGCCCCTGATCGCGCGTGAGCCGCAGGTCCGCCTGGCGATCGCGTTCGTAGCGGGCCCGGTCCCGCGCCAGATCGGCCCCGTCCGCGAAGTCGAGCCGGCCCTGGCCGTAGCGCATCGCGCCGCGGTCGCGGTTCGCCTCGTTCCAGGCGCGCAGATCGGCGAGCGTCTTGACCGGCGCGGTGGGACCGAGCGACGCCAGCCACAGGTTGAAGTCGCGCTTCATGCCGTAGCGCAGCACCTGCGAGCAGAGGTCGTCGGCCGGGCGGCCCACGAACGGCGCCTCGCAGATCGCGTGCGATGTCAGGTTGTCGGCCGGATCGGCCGCCACCATGCTGGGCAGGTCGGCCGGATCGACGATCTCGGCGCCGGCCTGCTTCAGGGCAGCGATTGCCGCCTCCATGGCGGCCAGCTCGTCGGGCTTCAGGCCGGGAAAGGGCCGCGCCTGGCCCGGGAAGACATGGGCGGTGTAGATGCCGGCGCGAGGAATGCCGATCCGCGCCCCGGCGAGGGCATCGGCCTTCAGGAACGGCGTGTAGTCGTTGCCCGGGGGCGCGGTGCACTCGCGGGTGCGGCTGTCCCGCGGGTCCGGTGCGCCTTCCATGACGCCGAGCATGAGGGCGGCATCGGCGACCGACCTGGTCATCGGCCCGGCCGTGTCCTGGTCGAGCGTCAACGGGATGATGCCGTGGCGGCTGATGCGTCCCGTGCTGGGCCGCAACCCGACCAGCATGGTGAAATTCGACGGCCCCTCGATCGACCCGCCAGTGCTCGTGCCGACGTTGGCCGCCCACAGGTTGGCGGCCACGCCGCCGCCCGAGCTCGACCCGCTGGTCTCGAGCACCGGCGTGCCGTCGTCGTTGGCGCGGGGATCGTACGGGTTGTAGCTCTGGCCCACCGCGGCGTTGTAGCCGCCGGGGCGGAAGGCCGTGCCGAACCAGCCGGCCAGTTCGCTCAGCGTCGACTTGGCGAGGACGATCGCCCCAGCCCGCTTCAGGTTCGTGGCGAGGGTCGCCTCGTAGGGTGCCCGGTAGTGCCGGAACAGCAGCATGCCGCCGGTCGTCGGCATGTCGTCGGTGGTCAGGATGTTGTCCTTGAGGGCGATCGGGATGCCGTGCAACGGGCCGCGCAGGCGGCCGGCGGCGCGTTCGCGGTCGAGCGCGTCGGCTTCGGCGAGCGCGTGCGGGTTGATCGACACCGCGGCGTTCAGGGTGTCCTCGTAGAGCCCGATGCGCGTGAGGTACTGGGTGACGATTTCGCGCGACGTCGTTCGCCCGTCGCGCATCGCCGCCTGCATCTCGGCCATCGACGTCTCGACGACGTTGAACGGGGGCGGCGGGGGCGCCACCGGCCCGGCGCACGACGCCGCGGCCGCGGCCGCGATGAGGCCGACCGTGAATCCTGTGACCGTCGAGACGCGAAGCGCCGTCATGGCGAAAGTATAGGCCGCGCTCCTGCGGGCCGCCGCTTCGGGTAGGATTTCGCCCGGAGCGACCTCGTGATGATGCACACGCATGGCAGAGCATTCGCCGCCCTGCTGTCCGCCGCCCTCGCCTCGGCGTTGATGCCGGTGGCGGCCGGATCGAATCTGGCCGCCGAACCCGGAGTCGCCGTGCTCGTCGTCGACACCGATCGCCGCGCCGGCCGGATCGATCGCAACGTCTACGGCCAGTTCCTCGAGCACATCAACCACGCCGTGGTCGACGGGCTGTTCGCCGAGCAGATTCGTGGCGCCGGCTTCGAAGCCGAGGACTTCGCCACGTATTGGACCGCGTTCGGCGACGCGGACGCCGTCCGGCTCGTCGACGTGCCGTTCGAGAAGGGCTCGCGCAGCGTCCGGATCGCGGCGCGTCGAACCGCGGCGGGCATCAGGCAGGGTCGCGTGCATCTCCAGAACGGACTCGACTATTCGGGATCCGCCTGGCTGAAGGTCGAGGCCGGGTCGCCGCGCGTCTCGCTGCGCATCCGCGCCGCCGACGGCGCCCTGCTGCGGGAGGTGCCGCTGGTCACCTCCGGGGCGGCGTGGCGCGAGGTGCCGTTCTCCTTCACCAGTCCGCGGACCGACACCGCCGGCGTGGTCGAACTCGCGGTCGTCGGCACCGGTGCGGTGGTGGTCGATTTCGTGTCCTTGATGCGCGCCGACGTCCGCGGCGCCGGCATGCTGCGGCCCGACCTGCTGGCCGCCCTCCGCGGGCTGGCGCCGCCGTTCATCCGCTGGCCCGGCGGGTCGTTCGCGTCGACCTACAAGTGGAAGGACGGCATCGGTCCGCACGCCTCGCGCACCTATCACCCCAACGTGATGTGGGGCGGCTATTCCGACTACTACGGGTTCGGCACCGACGAGTTCATGGGCCTCACCCGCCAGCTCGGCAGCGACGCGATGATCGTCCTCCCGGCCCCCGACACCGACGCCGCGTCGGTGCAGTACGCCATGGACTGGGTGCACTACCTCATCGATCCGCCGACCACCGAGTGGGGGGCGCAACGCGCGAAGAACGGGCACCCCGAGCCGTACGACGTCCGCTACTTCCAGATCGACAACGAGCCGATGAACAACGGCTTCACGGCCGAACGCTATGCCGAGGTCGTCAACGTCTACGGCAGCCGCCTGCGCCAGATCGCCCCCGGCGCCAGGATCGTCGCCTGCGGCCAGAAGCGATCGAACGACATGGCATGGAGCCAGACGGTGATCGACCTGGCCGGGGCCAACTTCGACGTCCTCGGGGTTCACAACTACGAGTACGAGAGCGACCGCTACCACACCGGCCTCCGCCGCATCGGCGACTACCTCGTCAAGCTGCGCGACTACGTGCGCGCGTCAGCGCACCCGAAGATCGAGATCGCGGTGCTCGAATGGAACCTCAGCCGCACCTACGACTGGCGGGCCGGGCTGCATGCGGCCGGCAGCCTGATGCTCTACGAGTCGCTCGGCCCCGAGCTGACCATGGCCGCCCCGGCGCTGCTGATGCGCAACACCACCGACGACCCGACCTGGACCGCGTTCATCTACCACGACCACGTCAGCTGGTTCCCCGGCGCCGCCTACGTCGTCGCGAAGCTGTTCCAGGAGCACTACGCCGACACCTACCTCGGATCCACGCGCGGCACCTTTCGCGACGCCGAGCGGCGCCTGCTGCTCGACGAGGTGCCCACCGCGAAGCCCGAGGCCTGGCAGCCCGACACGGTGGACGCAGTGGTGACGGCCAGCGCCGACGGGCGACGCCTCGTGATCAAGGCCGTCAACTACGACGCCAGCCGGCACACCCTGCTGACGCGGCTGCTCGGGTCCCGGGTGCCGTCGGCCGCCACGGTCACGGTGCACACGGTGGCGGCGGCGCCCACCGAGGCGGCGTCGCTGGCCGACCCGGACCGCATCCGGCCGGTGACGCGCACCATGCCCTGGAGCCGCGACCTGACGCTCGAACTCGAGCCCTACTCCGTGGCGGTGGTGGCGATTACCGCGCAGTGACGCGCCGCCGCCGCGTCAGCGGCGGGCGAGGTCGGCGGCTTGGCGGAGCGCTTCGATGAGGCTGCGCTCGTCGGCGACGCCCGTGCCGGCGATGTCGAAGGCCGTGCCGTGGTCCACCGACGTGCGCACCACGGGCAGCCCGACGGTGATGTTCACCCCGGACTCGAGACCGAGCACCTTGATCGGACCGTGGCCCTGGTCGTGGTACATCGCGACGACGATGTCGTAGTCGCCGCGCGCCGCCAGGTAGAACAGCGTGTCGGCGGGCAGCGGACCAGTGACGTCGATGCCGCGCGCCCGCGCTCGCATCACCGCCGGGGCGATCTTCGCCGCTTCCTCGCCGCGGCCGAACAGGCCGTTCTCGCCGGCATGGGGATTGATGCCGCAAACGCCGATGCGTGGATGGGCGAGGCCAGCCTTCCGGAGGGTGTCGTGCGCGCGGTCGATGACCCGCTCGACCAACGCGGCGTCGATGCGCTCGATGGCGTCGAGCAGGCCGATGTGCGTGGTCACGTGGATGACCCGCAGCTTCGGCGTCGACAGCATCATCGACACCTCAGGGGTCCCGGTCAGCGCTGCCAGCAGTTCCGTGTGCCCCGGATAGGCGTGCCCGGCGGCGTGCAGCGCCTCCTTGCTGATCGGCCCGGTGCAGATCGCCTGCGCGTCCCCGGCCTCGACGATGCGCACGGCGCGCTCGATGAAGCGAAACGCGGCCTCGCCGGCGATGGCCGAGGTGCGGCCGAACGGCAGGTCCGCCGGGACGAGCGCGAGGTCGATGCACTGCACGCGGCCTGCCTCGAAGGTCGCCTCCGCTGGCTGGTGCAGGCTGTCCACCGGCAGGCGGGCGCCGACGATGTCGCCGGCCTGACGCAGGCGCGCCGCGTCGCCCACCACCAGCGGCCGGCACAACGCGTGCACCTGGGCATCCGCCAGGGCCTTCATGACGATCTCGGGTCCGATGCCGGCGGCATCTCCCATGGTGATGGCGATGGTCGGCAGGGTCATGCGGAGGGTCGGAGTGCGTGCAGGGCGTCGAGGCAGCGGCGCAGGCTGTGCTCGTCGCCGAAGGCGCCGGGCTTGGTGACGAGGGGCACTTCGACGGCGCCCCGTGTGAGGCCGAGCGCGACGCCCGGTTCGAGTTCGTCGAGCAGCCGGATGCCGTGCACTTTACACTGCGCCAGCAGCACCGCGGCCGTCTCGCCGCCGGTGACGACCAGCGCGCCCATCCGCCCCAGCCCGTCGGCCAGGGCGGCGGCGAAACTGCGGAGATAGCCTGAGTCGAGCGCGCCGCCGGTCACCGCGGGGCCGTCGAGCATCGCCACGACGGTGTCGCCGTGGGCCAGCCGCTCGCCGATCTCAGCGGCGACCTGCGCGCCCACGGCCGCGTGGCCGGCCGGGCTCGCCAGTGTGATCGACACGAGGTGCGTCCGGTCGAGCGTCCCGAGGCGCCGCGCCGACTCGCGCGACACCGGGGCCGCGGTGCCCACCGCGATCAGCGTGCCCCCCGTCGTTGGCTCGAAGCGGAGACCGGTCGTGGGCGACCCGGGCAAGGCGCGGGCGAGCGCGTTTGCGAGGCCCGCGGTGCCGGCGAAGAACCCCGGTGGCCAGGCGCGAGCCGCGGCCACGAGGCGGCCGAGGTCGTCGTCGGTCTCGGCGTCGCCGATGAGGATTGTGTCGGCGGCCGCGCCGGACGCGGCGGCAGCCAGGAACGCGTGGCGAACTGCCGAGTCGTCGCCGCGCAGCGCCGCCACTGGCAGCGAGATGGCGCGCAGCCCGGCCGACCGCGCGATGGCGGCAAGATCGGCGTCGGGATACGAGTGTTCGCGATTCCAGGTGACGGTGTCTTCGAGCGGCTGGCCGTCGACGAATACGCGGCCGCCGCGGGTGGTCCGGCGCATGGCGGGATTGGCCGGCGCGAGCAGTCCCCACGAGGGGCGGCCGCGTTCGCGCAGAGCCGCCGAGATCGCGGCCAGCTCGGCGGCCGGCTGGCCGCGGAGCGTGGAATCGATCTTCTTGAACAGCGTCCGCTCAGGCAGGAGGGCGCGGCGCACCGCGTCGCCGTGCCGTGCCGCCGCCTCGGCCGCGGTGGCAGCCCGACTGTCGAGATCGAGCGCGAGCACGGCCAGTCCGTCCTCCGCCCACGCGTCGTCCCAGCGCACCCCGGTGGCGTGACCGCGCCGCGCGAAAGCCACGCCCGCGTCGGCGGCGCCGCTGCGATCGTCGGCGAGGATGAGCCAGCGCGGGATCACGCCCGGCCGACCCGCGCCGCCGTCCAGGCCGTGAGCACCGGGACCACGATGGCCGTGACGACCACGCAGGCGGCGACCAGCACGGTGGCCTGGCCGGCGGCATCGGCATAGGCCGGATTGGCGCTGGCGACGATGGCCGGCACCGCCACCGCGTTGCCGGCGGTGGAGGCCGCGGCCACGCCGGCCACGCCGGTGCCTCCGGTGAGACGATCGGCGACGAACAGCGGGAGGCCGGTGACCACCACCACCGCCAGGCCCAGACCGAGGCCGAGCAGCCCGGCCTGCCACACCTTGGCGAGATCGAGGCTGGCGCCGAGCGCGAACGCGAAGAACGGAATCAGCACCGGGATGGCGCGGCCGAGGAACTCGCGCATCTCGCGATCGAGGTTGCCGATCAGCATGCCGACGGCCAGCGGCAGGATGCCGCCGACGAGAGTCGGCCACGGAAACGCCGAGAGGCCGGCGACGCCGAGCGTGACCATGGTGAGGAACGGTCCCGACTCCAGCGACATCACGCTGTAGGCGCCGACGTCGCGCGGCTGGCCGTACTGGCCCATGAGCGCCATGTACAAGCCGCCGTTGGTGTCGTTCATCGCGGCGACGATGGCCAGCGTCGAGACGCCCGCGAACACGCCGGCGCTCACCGGCGCCTCGCCCAGCAGCCGGCCGAACACCACGCCCAGCACGATGCCAAGGCCGATCTTCACGGCGAACAGCGTGCCGCCCTTGCGGAGCACGTACGGCGTGGTCTCGACGCCGATGCTGGCCCCGGTGCACACGTAGAACACGGCGAGAATCGGCAGCGCGCCGGTGAACAGCGCGCCGGTGAAGGAGCCGAAGAACGCCGGCGTCCCGGGGGCGAACGTCGCGACCAGGGCGCCGCACAGCAACGGCACCACCATCATGCCGCCGGGCACGGCGTCGATCGCCCGTTTGATGGGGAGGTGAGTCATCGGATGGGCGGCGGGGCAGTCATCACGGCGTGAGCAGCGCGAGCAACGCGCCGCTCGCCAGCAGCACCCCGAGTCCGAGGATGGCCCAGCCGGTGGCCGGTCCGTGCCGCTCGAGATACGCGTCGCGCGGGTCGAGCGGGTTGTACCACACGTCCACGTCGTCGGGAATCATCGCCACGCGGCGCTCGGCAACGGCCCTCTTGACGGGCGACACCGTGAACGCTTGGCGATCGCCGCGATGTTCGGTGCCATCGACCACGTAGCGATAGGTGACGCGCGGAGCGTAGCCGCCGCCCTCGCCGGTGCGCCCTTCAGTGGCGTCGCCGACCAGCACGACCTGCCGATCGACGACTCGTCCGGGCGCCCGCCTGAACGAGCGCATCCGGTGCGCCAGCGCCAGATAGCGAGCGCCGACGAAGGCGAAGACGGCGCCGAGGGCGAAGGCGAAGGCCGCTGTTGCCACGGCCGACCGATGTTACTCGCCCGCCGCCGAGACGTGGTCGAAGCGCACCGAGCTGATGAGGAGGCGGCATCCGTCGGGGAGCCGATTCGCAATAGGCGCACCAGCGGGTCGACTCGCTTGCAGGGTCGGCATGTCTTGCTATATGGTTACCCATATGAAGACCACCATCGAGATTGCTGCGCCGGTGCTCGAGGAAGCCAAGCGCCTGGCCCGCAGGGAGGGCGTGACTCTGCGCGTGCTGGTGGAAGAGGGGCTGCGCACGGTGGTGGCCGCTCGGAGTGCCCGCAAGGGCTTTCGACTGAGGGACGCCGGGTTCGCGGGGAACGGCGTGCAGCCGGGCATGGACGAGGGCCGCTGGTTCGACGTGCGCGACCTCATCTACGAAGGCCGCGGCGCGTGATTGCGGTCGACACCAACCTGCTCGTCTACGCGCACCGCAAGGACTCGCAGTGGCACGGATCGGCCGAGCCGGCCGTGCGCTCGCTCGCCGAAGGGGCGGCGCCGTGGGCGATCCCCTGGCCGTGCCTGCACGAGTTCCTGGCGATCGTGACGCACCCGCGGAACTACGCGCCGCCCACCCCGCACGCGGCAGCGGCCGCGCAGGTCGAGGCTTGGCTCGCCTCGCCGAGCCTGGTGCTGCTCACCGAAGGGCCGGGCTACTGGGACGTGCTCGGGCCGCTGCTCGACCTGTCCAAGGCGCGTGGCGGACAGGTGCACGACGCCCGCGTCGCGGCGCTCTGTCTGCACCACCGCGTCTCCGAGCTGTGGACGGCCGACCGGGATTTCTCGCGGTTCTCAGGCCTGACCACGCGCAACCCCCTCGTCTAGCATGCGTGCCTCTGCGCCAACGGCTCTCGAGGCCCGGTCGGGACTCGATCCTTGGATCCCCGGCGACCTCCCGGCTCCCCCGACACCGCGCGGTCTGGGCTGGGTCGGCGTCGTCGGCCCCGGCGTGATCGTCCTCGGCGCGTCCATCGGCGGCGGCGAGTACCTGCTCGGGCCGACCGTGTTCGTCCGCCATGGCCTGACGCTGCTCTGGGTGACGACGATCGCGGTCTTCTTCCAGACCATCTTCAACACCGAGTTGATGCGCTACACGCTCGCCACCGGCGAGCCCGTGTTCACCGGTTTCATGCGGACGCGGCCGCACGCGACCTTCTGGGCGGTGTTCTACGCGGTCCTGTTCTTCCTGCAGGTGGGCTGGCCGGCCTCGGCCGCCGTCGCGTCGGGGGCGATCTTCTTTCTCGGCGCCGGGCGACTCCCCGGGCCCGCCGACGCCACTACGGTCTACTACATCGGGGTGGCGACGTTCCTGCTCTGCGTCGCCGTGCTGCTCGTCGGCCGACGTATCGAACGCACGCTGGAGATCGCAAACCTGGTGCTCGTGGTCTGCACGTTGGGCGGCCTGCTGGTCATGGCCGTCCTGTTCGTCCCGGGCGCGACCTGGCTGGCTGGATTCGCGGGCCTCGTCGGTTACAGCCCCTCGGCCGGCCGCTTCGACTTTCTTCCGGCCGACGCCGACTTCTTCCTCCTCGCGGCGTTCGTCGCCTACGCCGGCGCTGGCGGCGTGTTGAACATCACGCTGTCGAACTGGGCCCGCGACAAAGGCTACGGGATGGGCCAGCGCGTCGGCTACATTCCGGCCGCGGGCGGCCAGCACGTCGACCTGGCGCCGACCGGGTACATCGTCACTCCGTCGCCCGAGAACCTGGCGCGCTGGCGCGGCTGGTGGCGCATCGTCCGCGCCGATCAGTGGGGCGTGTTCTGCGCCGGCGCGGCGATCGGCATGATGCTGCCGGCGCTGCTCTACGTCACGTATCTCCCGGCCGGCACCAACATCCAGGGGCTCGGGATCAGCGCCGCGCTCGCCGCCAGCCTCGGCGCCGCCGAGGGCGCCGTCCTCGGCCTGATCCTCGGCGTGCTCGGTGCGTGGCTGCTCTTCAAGACACAGCTTGACCTCACCGAAGCGCTGGTCCGGGCGATCACCGACATCCTGTGGACCGGCAGCCGTCAGGTGCGCGCCTGGCGGGGCGGCGACGTGCGCGCGGTGTACTACACGGTGCTCACAATCGCGGCCGGGTGGGGCATCGTCGCGCTGCGGCTGGCACAACCCATCATCCTGCTGCAGATCGCCGCCAACGTCGCCGGCGTGGTGTTCGTCATCGCCAGCTGGCACCTGCTCTACATCAACACCCGCTACCTGCCGGTCGAGATCCGCCCGTCGCGGGCCCGCCGGGCCATCCTGGTGGCGATGTCGGCGTTCTACGCCTTCTTCGTCGTCCAATCGGTCAGCACGCTGTTCTGACCGCGATCATCGGCGTGGCCTGCCGTCTCGCGCCCCCACCCGACTCGCGTAGAATCACCGCGCCCGAGTCTTCCCTGGCCGGCAGCAGGAGCGATGAGATGGCCCGATGGAATGTCCGTCCCGGCGGTTGGCAGTGGTCGGTACTCGGTCTGACGCTGCTGGTCGCGGCGGCCGGGACGCGCTCGTGGGCGCAGGCGCCGGTGGGGGCACCGCGGCCGGCCGCACCGGAACCGCCGCTGCTCGTCCTGTCTCCCAAGGCGAAGTCGCCCGGCTGGACCGGCGTGCACCGGCCGCACACCAAGCTGGCCGACGTACTGGCCCGCCACAAGGGCGAAGCCGACTGGGCGGAGACGGTCGTCGACGACGAGAGCCTGTTCGCCCAGTGGATCTCGATCGGCCCCGGCGGCAAGACGCCACGGCGGATGAACGGGGACACCCGCGAGTGGTGGATCGTGCAGTCCGGTTCCTTGCGCTTCACGGTCGAAGGCCGTGAGCCGGTCGTCGCCACCAAGGGCGTCATGGTGCAGGTGCCGTATCGCACCCTCTATCAGATCGAGAACGTCGGCACCGGGCCCGCGCTGCGCTTCGAGGTCAACGTCGCCCGCGCGCGGAAGCTCTATCCGCTGGACGAGACGCCGGTGCCCGTGGCGGGCTTTGACTACGTGCCGACCCGCGTCACCGGCGGGCGCGGCACTCTCGATGCACAGAACCGGCCGGTGGTCGACTTCAACCGGGTCGTGACCGGTGAAGAGCGCGGCGGGGCGTTCGTCAGCGACGCCCGCAGCTTCGCGAACATCATCATCGGGCCGTATCAGGCGCCGCAGCCCGACAACAAGGGCCACTACCACGAGGAAGGCGGCGAGTTCTGGCTCGTGATGCTGGGCACGATCCGCTACAAGATCGAAGGCGTGCCGGAGTTCGAGGCCCAGGAGGGCGACGTCGTCTATGCGCCGCGGCAGACCTGGCACCTGGCGAGCTTCGGCGGCCGCGAAGGGCTGCGCTCGTGCCGTCTGGCGATGAACGGCTTCCCATACCAGGCGCACATGTTCGAGCACAAGTAATCAGGCGGCGCCAGCACGCTGTTCTGACCCCTCCCGTCGACGACGGAAGACCGGGTCATCCGGGTTCCCGGCGACCGCGGAACATTCCGCACGGCCGGAATCCTCGCCGGTTCGCCTGTGGCCGGCCCGGCGTGACGACGTCGGTCGGCGCACGAATCCGGCGGGAATCCCGCCCTCGCGCAGGACAACGCCGCGCCGACGACGGGCACGCCCCATGCATCGGGACGTGAGGAGGCAGGACGCCCATGCAGGTCATCGTCGTCGCCGTGGAGGTGCTCGGGGTGTGGGCACTCACCGACTTCCTGTCAGGTGTCTTCCACTGGCTGGAGGATGCCTATGGCAAGCCGTCGTGGCCGATCGTCGGCCGCCACGTCACCAAGCCCAACATCCTCCATCACTACGTCCCGCGCGCCTTCACCACCAATTCGTGGTTCATCAGTTCGCGGCTCCTGCTGGTGATCTGCGCGGCCATCACCGCCGTGACCGCCGCCCTCGGCGTGTTCAACTGGATGGTGGCGCTGTCGATGGTGTTGGGGGCCAATGCGAACCAGGTGCACAAGTGGAGCCATCGCTCGCCGCGGGAGAACGGCCGGGTGGTGACGATGCTGCAGCGGCTGAAGATCATCCAGTCGCCGTCGAGCCATCGCCGGCACCACCAGCACGGCAAGGACTCGGACTACTGCGTGCTGACCGACTTCCTCAACCCGGTGCTCGACGGCCTGCATTTCTGGCGCGGCGCGGAATGGGTGATCCAGCGCGCGTTCGGCGTGGCGCGCCGTGACGACGAGGCCATGGCGCGGGAGGTGCTGGCGAGCGATCCCGGCTTCTTCGGCGAGAACCTCGCGGCGGTGCGTCAGCAACTGGCGCGTCGCGACGCCGCCTGAGGTCCGGCGCCGTGGTCCGGGGGGGGGTGTAGACTCGCCGCCATGAAGAGGCCGCTCACCCACACGATCGTCATCGGCACGATGCTGGGCGCCTGGACGTACGCGCAGCCGGCGAGCCCGGTGCAGCGCTCGCGCGATCTCGAAGCCAGGGAACTGGCGGTGCCGTTCAAGGGCATCACCGCGAACGGGCAGATCGAGCCGGGCCTGTTCGGCCTCACGTCGACGGGTGTCTCCACCGAGCCGGTGCGGACGGCGGCCGAGGCCTTCCTGGCTGCCCTCACCCCGGAACAACGCCAGAAGACCGTGTTCGCGCACGATGCCGACGAGTGGCGCAGCTGGGCCAACCAGAGTTCCTATTGGCCGCGCGGCGTCAGTTTCGGCGAGATGAACGACGCACAGCGCGCGGCGGCGCTCGGGATGATGCGGGCCAGCCTCAGTGCCCGCGGCCTGACGCTGACGGAGAACATCAGGAAGCTGAACCACACCCTCGGTGAACTGCAGGGCAACGACTTCACCGTGCACAACGACGGCCGCTACCACCTCACCGTGATGGGCGTGCCGTCGGCGACCGAACCGTGGGGCTGGCAGTTCGACGGCCATCACGGCATCGTCAACTACTTCGTGCTCGGCGACCAGGTGGTGATGTCGCCGTTCTTCGTCGGATCCGAGCCGGTGGTGGCCACGAGCGGGAAGTACGCGGGCACCGAGATCCTGAAGGACGAAGCGCGCAAGGGCCTGGCCCTGGTCAACGCGCTCACCGAGGCACAGCGCGGCAAGGCCGTGCTCAACGTGTCCAAGACCGGCAACAACATCCTGACCCAGGCGTGGTCGGACAACGTCGTGCTCGACTATGCCGGCGTGCGCGCCACCGAGTTGAACGGCTCACAGCGGGCGCAGCTGCTCGATCTGATCCAGCAGTACGTCGGCAACATGCGCGACGGCCACGCGGCAGTACGGATGGCCGAGGTGAAGGCCCACCTCGATCGCACCTGGTTCGCGTGGATCGGCAGGACCGACGCCGACGCGGTGTTCTACTACCGGGTGCACAGCCCGGTGCTCCTGATCGAATTCGATCACCAGACGCCGGTCGGCCTGCGCCACCTCTACCCGCCGGGCGTGCCGTTTCGCGAACACGTTCACGCCGTGATGCGCACCCCGAACGGCAACGACTACGGCAAGGACCTGCTGCGCCTGCACTACCAGCAGCATCCGCACACCGCGGCGCAGTAAACGCTCGATCAGATGACCGGCGGCCGCGCCGTCCGGGCTCAGCGCTCGTAGGTGCCGATCGGCTTGCCCATCAGGTACTTGTCCATGTAGCCGACGATGTGCTGCAGCCGCTCGATGCGGTGCCACGGCTTGCCGGATCGCGACAGCTCGTGGCTCTCGTCGGGGAAGCGCACCATGACCGTGGGCTTCTTCAGGTACTTCAGCGCCCGGAACAGCTGCTCGCCACCGGCGGATGGCGGCGTTCGCCAGTCCTCGTCGCCGAGAATGAACATCAGCGGCGTCTGGATGTTGCGCACGTGCGTGATCGGCGAGCGCTGGGCGAAATCGGCCGGATCCTCGAACGGCGCCTTGCGGAACCACGTCGGGTTGTAGAGCCAGAAGTCCGCGGTGTACCAGAACGTGGTCCAGTCGGCGATGTCGCGCTGCGACACCGCCGCCTTGAAGCGGTTGGTCTGGGTGACCACCCAGTTGGTGAGCAGTCCGCCGCCGCTGCCGCCGGTGACGCCCATGCGGCTGTCGTCGATGTAGCCCTTCTTCAGGATCTCGTCCACGCCGGCCATCAGGTCCTTGTAGTCGTCACCGGGATAGCGGAACTGGATCACGTTGCCGAAGTCCTGGCCGTAGTTCGAGCTGCCGCGCGGGTTGGTGAACAGCACGACGTAGCCTTTGGCCGCCATCCACTGGAACTCGTGGGTGAAGGTGTTGCCGTAGGCCGAGTGCGGGCCGCCGTGGATCTCGAGGATGAGCGGGTATTTGCGCGACGCGTCGAACGACGGCGGCTTCAGGATCCAGCCCTGGATCCGCTGGCCGTCGAAGCTGGTGTACCAGAGCTCCTCCGGCTGGGACAGGGTCAGCTGGCCGAACAGCGGATCGTTGAACGTCGACAGCCGCGTCGTCGTGCCGGTCGCCGCGTCGACGACGTGGAGATCGCCGAGCACCGTCTGCGATGACAGCACGGCGGCGAACCGCCGGGCCTGGGCGTCGGCCGAATAGGCCATCAGGTCGTGCCGGCCGCTGGTCACGGCGTCGACCCTGCCGCTGGCGGCGTCGATGCGCTTGAGGTTGGCGTCACCCTGCTCGCCGACCTTGATGTAGACGCTGCGGCCGTCGCGGCTCCACACCGGCCCCGACGGCGCGCCGCCGCGCGGCGCCCGCTGATCGCCGCCGAGCCCGCCGTCGATGTCGAAGTCGTAGGCGGCGGTGAGGTTGCGCGGCGTGCCGCCCGGCAGATCCATCACCCAGAGGTCCGACTGGCTGTACGAGCGGATGGGAGTGCCGGCCAGGGTGCCGACGAACGCCAGGCGCGTGCCGTCGGGCGACACCGCGTAGTCGCCGATCGTGCCGTCGATGCTCGCCACGGCGGTGGGTTCGCCGCCTGCCGCCGGCACCGAGTAGAGGTCGCTGTCCGGGGGCAGGTAGTACGGCTCCTTGACCCGGGTCGAGACGAAGGTCAGCCGCGTGCCGTCGGCAGTCCACTGGACGTTCCCTTCGGAGAACTCGCCGCTCGTGATCTGCCGCGGCGCCGCGAGCGGGGCGATCGCGTCGGCCACCGCGACGGTCCAGATGTGCGACGGCCGATCCGGATCGACGTAGCCGAAGTCGGCGACGCCGTTGGCGCGGTAGACGGCGCTCGTGACGACGCGCACGTCGCTCTGCCGCGGTCGATCCGTGCGCGCGTCCTTCACCAGTTCGTCGGGCCGCGCCGTGGACGAGAAGGCGATGGCGCGGCCGTCGGGCGACCACACCGGGCCGCTGGCGCCGCGCGGCATGTCGGTGACCGCGCGGGCTTCGCCGCCGTCCATCGCCAGCACGTGGATCTGCGGCAGCGTCCGCCCGTCCTTCTCGACTGGGCGCACGAACGCCACCCGCCGGCCGTCGGCCGACCAGCGCGGTGCGGTGTCACGAGTGCCGCGGGTCAACTGGCGCGGCGGCTCCGCGCCGTCGGTGCGCGCGATCCAGAGGCTGGTGTCGTAGGTGTCGCCCTTCTCGTCCACGCTCACGCGGACGAAGGCGACCTGCGTGCCGTCAGGGGACATCTGGGGATCGGCGACCCAGACGAACTGGAGCAGATCCTGCTCGGTGATGCCGCGCTTCTGGGCCGACAGCGGGGCGGTGGCGGCGGCGAGCAGCGCCGCGGCGGCGGCGATCCGAAGCAGTCGCATCGAGGTCATCGGGGTCACTCCTGCGCCCCTCATTATGCGGCGGTCGCCGCTCCAGACCGCGGCCACGGCGAGCCGTCGCTGAAGGCCGCTCGAGTTCGCCGCACGCCCTCAGAAGCGTCTCGCCAGTCCCAGGAAGACGCCGTTCGAATCGTGCGAGGGATTGCGTTCGACGCCTTTGGCATCGCCGTTCGAGACGTGTGTATGGCGGATGCCGAAGACGGCCGAGTAGCGGCCGAGGTCGACCTCGGCGCCGAGCCCGTACTTCGTCGTGCCGTTCCACGTGGTGCCCCGCCTGGGGTCGCGGTCCGTGGGTTGCGGGAACTCCGTCGCGGTCCGGAGAAGCCCGCCGCCAGACTCGAAGTACAGACGTCCCCACCCGGCGTCGACCGGATAGAACCTCGCGAACGGCCGTACCGCCACCCCCGTCGTGCGGTTGAAGTCGTCACGGGCCCAGTAGATGTCGGCTTCGACGCCCACGCCGAGGTAGGAGCGCACCTGGAACACCATACCGGTGTTGTTCTGAGTGAGGCGCGTGCGCGGATACTTGTAGCCCCAGGAGAGGCCCGTCTCGTTGTACACGGATCGCCTCCGGGCTCCGGACGGATCCGCGTCGGTCAGGAGCAGGATGGCGCCGGACGCCACGGCCGGAAGAATCAGCCCAGCCGCGGTGTGGAGCCGAAGTGGCGAGAACCCGAGGGGATTGTCATACCAGTGATCTCCCGGCGCGAACTGCGCCGCAGCTGGCGTGGCGATGGCGGTCCACAGAACCGCCGCGACGATGGCGCGAGTCCATCTCATGCACCTTTCGACGCCGACGGCGCGAAAATGGCGGACGCGGCTCGCATCTGCGTGTCGCTCGCGATCGGACAGTCCGCCGGGTGCGCGGCTACGGTTGGGCCGACAGCGCGGCGGTGGCGGTTTCGAGCAGCGCCGCCGCGGCGGGCTATCCGAAGCAGTCGCATCGACATCATCGTGTCACTCCTGGCGAACCTCCGCGGGCTCGGGCCGCCATCAGGTCCAGATACCGGTCTCGGGGCTCACCCGTCCAGCCGCTGACGCCGTGCCGCGGCAGCCAAACAAGGTGCACCCACAAGGCGCCGAGCAACGGCACGGCCAGGAACGCGTAGGCCCAGAGGCGGCCGGCGGTCTCGGCGAGCGCGATCGTCACGCCGAGCACGATCAGCACTTTCGTGAGCCGGCGGCCGCGCGGCTTGTGCTCTTCGAACCGGCCGAAGAGCACGGTGCCGGCCGCGAAGATGCTCATCACGAGCGAGACGTCGAACCAGCGCGTGTCGAGGGTCCACATGGCCACGCTCTCGCTCGCATCAGACGGCCGCAGCCGTCGCCTCGGTCACGCGCCCGGTCGCGAGCACCGCCGGCAGCGGCGGCCCCAAGAATGTGACGCCGTGCAGTCCGAAGGTCTCCTCGACCCGTCGCCGAACATTGGCGTCCGGCGGACCCGCGGGAGGAGGCGGCAGTTCGGCCATCGGGGCGGCCACGCTGAGCGCGCGGAACGCCGCTTCCAGGCCGCCCGGCGTGTACAGGTGCAGCAGCCGGGCCGTCGGCGACTCCACCGCAAAGCCGTGCGGGATGCCGCGCGGCAGGAAGACCGAGTCGCCGGCCATGGCGCGCATCCGCTCGTGACCGCGCTGGAACACGACGGTGCCGTCGATCACGAACCACGTCTCGTCCTCGCGGGCGTGAACATGCATCGGCGACTCGAGGCCGCGCCGGACCAGCGCTTCGCCGAGCGTGATGAGGCCGCCGCTCTCGGCCGCGGTGACGTGCCACCGCAGGAGGGCCCCCATGTGCCATTCGGGCACGATGGTGGCCGGTGAAGCGCAGGGGAAGGCGTCGGGTGAGAGGAACGAGGGCTGGGTCATGGGGTCCTCCGTGAATGCACGTGGCGACGTCCACGATAGGAAGGCGCCGGCGGAAGGGGAAACAGTACGTCGTGGTGGCACTTACAATCGATCGTGGTGAATGTCGAACTGCGCCACCTGCGGGCGTTTCTCGTGCTCGCCGAGGAGCTGAACTTCACGAAGGCCGCCACGCGGTTGCACGTCGTGCAGCAGGCGCTGAGCGCGCAGATTCGTCAACTCGAAGAAGCGCTCGGTGTCGACCTCTTCGCGCGCACGACGAGGCGGGTGTCGTTGACGGTGGCCGGAGAGGCGCTGCGCGCGCACGCCCCCTCGGTGCTGCGCCACCTCGATGACGCGCTCGACGAGGTCCGCCAGCAGGCGGCGGGCGAGGGCGGACCGCTGGCGCTGGGCCTCCTCGCGACGGCCTCGCTCGACTTCACCCCGCGCCTGCTCAGGGCCTTCGCGGCTGAGCGGCCGAAGGCTCAGGTGTCGATCCGCAACGTCGCCTTCGACGATCCGTCGGGCGGCGTGCGCGACGGGCGCGCCGATGTCGCGCTCGTGTGGCGGCCCTTCGACGACCGCTCACTCGCCTGCGAGCCGCTTTTCACCGATCAACGCGTGGCCGTCCTGCCGGTCGACCATCCGCTCGCCGCCGCGCCGATTGTCGAGGCGCAGGCGCTCGCGGGTGAGCCGTTCGTGTGGGTCGAGGCGATGGACCCGGTCGCGCGCGACTTCTGGACCCTGGCCGAGGCGCGCGGCGGGCGCCCGCGATCGGTCACCGGCGCGTTGCCCTGGGCCGACGTCACCACGCGTCCCGTCCGCGGCCTCGCCCCGGCGATCGTGGCGGCCTGTTGGCGCGTCGACGACTCGCGGCCGCTCGTTCGGGCGTTCGTGAGCTGCGCACGGCAGCTGGCCGAGCGCGAGGCCGACGCGGCGAGCCGCGCCAGCGCCGGCGCCTCACCTGCCGAGGCAATGCGTCAACGGCGGTCGCCGCGGCGCCAGTAGCGGAACTGGAATCGAGGTGTGGTGGACCTGACCAGGTCGTGCCGACTAAGGCGAGCCGGAGGCGATGCCGGTCCGCCTGAGCCCGGTCAGGGTCCAGCCAACGACCGAATGCAATGAGGGAGTTGGTGGACCAGAACAGCGTCAGTTGGAACCAGGTCGCTCAATGGTTGAGGCATCTCCGCGATCTTCATGCTACGCCCCTGGCCACCTGCTGACCTCAAGATCGTGTCGATTACAGCCCCGAGCCCACGTGCCGGCCAGGGACGTCAGACGACCCTGCAGCAATCGGCAAGAGAGCCGATTCTGATCCCCTTGCGGTGATGAGCAGTCTCCAGTTTTCGGATCGGAAATGTTTCGCCGTCGCGCACGATGTAGCAATCCACGTGCTCGAAGTTGAAGACATTCCTCCTGATGCCGAACGCGAACCGATATTCGTGCTGGACCGAACGAGCGGTGCTTGTGTAGCGCAAGAAGGTGCGGCAGCGCCAGACGTTGTCAGGGGGAGCTTCGAAGTCGTAGTACTTCACCTCGTCATGGATCAGGGTTTCGGCCTTCGCGCTGGGATGACTCTTCAAGGCCGATCGCAGCCGAGCGACGAATCGCACGGGGTCGTAGATCTCGACACAGGTGTCGGCGCCGTCGAAGGTGAGGCCGCTCAGTAGTGACGTTGAGTAGATGAAGATGTGATTGTGGCTTCTTGCGCGGGACTGCAGCGATTCGGTCGGAGCCCTGAATGACACCGGCGGATGCGCCTTCCCGTCGCGTTCAGTACGAGTCACTTCAAGTCCGCCAACAGGAAAGTACTTTCGAGTTCCCTCGAAGCGATCGCCGCGCTGCTGGTCCTCGTAGTTCTGGAACCAAGCGAGAGTCGAGAACATCAGCTCACCACGACCGACCATCGTTTCTGCATGCCGAGCCGGAAGGTACTTGTACAGGCTCGCGGGCAATGGGCCTGACATCTCCTCGCTCGAGTAGCGATGCCAGTTGCGTCGCGGACGGGGCTCAACAACCAACATGACGTCCGATTCTGCAGGTGGTACGGTCCATTGGTGTTTGCTAGGAAGGCTTCTCGGGGAAGAGCCCGGGCATCCAGCGTGAAGCCAACGTTGCCGGGAAGGCCAGAAACAACGGCGCGCGCGTGCTCTCTGAGACGAGCACACCCCGATCCATCAATGCGGAAACCACGCGGCGCGCACTGCGGTCGCTTGTGTTCAGTAGGGCCTGGACGTCTCCGCGCGGGAGTTCGCCGCGGTAGAGCACAGCTTCGAGAATCTGTCCGGCCTTCTGCGGGAGGGCCTCAGCACGGACTTCTTCTTCCGCCCAGATCAGAATCCGGTCGCGCAGTCGATCCGGCTGCACGAGCGATTCCATAAACCTGACCTGGTCGAGACAGGTCTCGAGGAAGAACCTAGTGAACGCCGCAAGGGCTTCCTCACTCAAGTTTCCGCGGCCATCGAGATCGTTTCGCCGCGGTTCGTCGCAGTCGCTCAAATGTCCTTTGTACGCGGCCTGCGCGCGCGCGAGCCCGCGCGCGACCGACCAGACTCCGCCAGTGTCGAGCGCCTCAAGCAAGACAGCATGAGACATTAGGCGCGCCACGCGGCCGTTACCGTCGAGAAACGGGTGAATCCACAATAGCCGATGATGCGCGGCCGCCGCGGCCAGTATCGTCTCCGTGCGGCCTAGGCGGCCGTAGATCTCGGCGAACCGCGCCAGAAACCGCGGCACGGCGCCGGGACTGATCGGCACATGCGCGCCCACCTTCACATCGCGACGGCGAAATTCGCCGGGGACGACATCCAGTACTTCGCCCGTATCGGGATTCACGACTTTCAGCAACTCTGGCGGGAGCAGTTCGCCGAAACGGCGATGAATCTCGCAGATGGCGTCCGTCGTGACGGCTTTGCCGGCAAGGGCCCCCTGGTCGATCCACCCCTGCACGGTGACATGCGCCTTCGCCTCAAGCTGAAGGTTGCGCTTCTTCAGATCGGCGCTGTAGTCGTCCCTTAGCGCCCGTTCGATATCGACCGGGTGGGTGTCGTGGCCTTCGATGAGATTCGAGTAGTAGCAGTTCATCGCCCGGACGAGGTCAGCCAACGCCTGCCGGACTCCAAGAGGGAGACTGCGCCGGAACCCGGCCGATGTGGCGGCCAGCTCAAGGGCGAGGTCACTCAGCACAGGCCTGTGACGCGAACCGTCAGTGAGGACGAGCGGTTCCATAGCCGTCTGGTTTTCGCCTCTGTCGACGGCCACTTCATTGGCCGGTTTATTGGCCGCTTCGTCATTGACCACAAGTGGCTTTCTATCAATCACTTGATCGTTAGTCAAGTGAGCATATTGGCAGCTAAATTGGCCGCTATTTTGGCCTGTTTACTCAAATCTAGCGAACCTGCACACCCAAGACTTGATGTGTGTAGCGTTACACGCTACACTTGCGTGATGGCGTCAAAATCAATCGCCGACGCTGCCGTCGGCGAGTACATCAGACAGCACGTCATCCCCGCCGGGATGTCCGTCAAAGAGGCCGCGAAGCGGCTCGGCGTTGGTAGGCCTGCTCTCTCCAATCTTCTCAATGGCAATGCTGCGCTGTCGCCGGAGATGGCCGTCCGGCTGGAAAAATCCTTCGGCGCGGACCGGCAAAAGCTCCTCGATATGCAGGCCGCCGCGGACCGCGCCAGGCAGCGCGACGCAGAGAAGGCCGTCGCGGTGCGCCGGTACGTTCCGAATTTTCTCAGCATCAAGGCGCACCAAATCGAAACCTGGGCGGACCGCCTTGATGCGCGCCAGCTTCTGCCGGTGTTTCTCCGGCGGCTGGTTCACTCGACGGGTCACGACCTGCGGCGCGTCGACTTTCCGGGTTTCGACAACGCCGAGCGTAAGGGCTCTGACGGAATCGTTGAAGCGGATTCCGCGACCGCATGGGTTCCCGCCGGAAAGTCGTTCTGGGAGTTCGGTGTCAACAGCGATCCACAGACAAAGGCGGAGAAGGACTACGCGGCGCGCGTCAAGTCAGTGCCCGCCGCCGAGCGGGCGAACGCGACGTTCGTCTTCGTGACGCCCCGCAACTGGCCGGGCAAGGAGGCATGGCTCAAGAAGAAACACGCCCTGAACGAGTGGAAGGCGATCAGCGTCATCGACGCGAGCGGCCTGGAGCAGTGGCTCGAGGAATCAATCCCCGCGCAAGTCTGGCTTGCCGAAAAGCTCGGCCTGCCGACCACTGGCTACGAAACTCTCGATCATTGCTGGGAGCGCTGGGCCGCCGCCAGCGATCCGCGCATGACGCCCGACATCTTCGAGCCGTCGATCGCGGCCCACACCAAGGCGTTCACCGACTGGCTCGCCAAAGACAGCGACCGGCCGTTTGTTGTCGCGGCGGATTCTCGCGACGAAGCGCTAGCGTTCCTCGCCTGCATGTTCGAGCAAACGGATGCCAGGTCGAAGTCGAAAGACCTGGCTGCCGTGTTCGAGTCGCCGGAAACGCTGCGTATTCTGGCGCCCTCGTTGTCGCCGTTCATTCCGATCGTCACGACGGACGAAGCCGAGCGCGAGCTCGCGACCGTCTACCGCGATCACCATTCCATCGTCGTTCGTCCGCGCAACGCCGTGGAGTCCGAGCCCGACATCGCGCTCGACCTCCTGCGCCACGACGCCTTCGAGAAGGCGCTACGCGCGATGAACATCACCGGCGACGCCGTTGACCGCCTCGCCCGTGAATCCGGCATGTCCCCCACGATTCTTCGCCGCCGGCTCTCGCGCATCGACGCGATCAAGTCGCCCGCGTGGGCGAAGGATGCGGGTACCGCGAGAGCGCTGATCCCGATGACGCTGATCGGCGCATGGAGCGCCAAGGCGAAGGCCGATACTGAAATCCTGTCCGTGCTGGCCAACCGTCCTTATGAAGACATCGAGCAGGACGTCGCCCGTCTGTTGCAGTTCGACGACCCGCCGGTGTGGTCAGCGGGCAATTATCGTGGCGTCGCCTCGAAGATCGATCTCATGTTCGCCGTCGGCAAGGCGGTGACCGAGAAGGACCTCGGCGAGTTCTTCACGCTGGCCGAATACGTACTGTCAGAGGCGGACCCGGCCCTGGAACTGCCGGAAGGCGACCGGTGGGCCGCCGGCATCTACGGCAAGGTCCGCGACCATTCGGCAGCGCTCCGCCAGGGCATCTGCGAAACCCTGGTGATCCTGTCCGTGCACGGCAACAATCTGTTCAAAGACCGGCTCGGGATCGACGTCGACGCGCGCGTCGGCAAACTGATTGAACGGCTGCTGACCCCGCTGACGCTCGACAAGCTGATGTCCCATGAGCGCGACCTTCCCCGGTACGCCGAGGCCGCGCCAGAAACGTTTCTCGCCATTCTCGAGGCCGATCTGAGCAAGCCGGAGCCGGTCGTTCTCGGTCTGCTAAAACCCGCCAGCACGGGAGTCTTCGGAAGCTGTCCCCGCTCAGGCCTGCTCTGGGCTCTCGAATGTCTCGCCTGGAAGCCGCAGAACCTTGCGCGTGTGACTGCCATTCTGGGGCAGCTTTCCCGCCCGACGATCAACGACAACTGGGCGAACAAACCGATCGAAAGCCTCGGCGCCATCTTCCGGTCGTGGATGCCGCAGACCGCGGCGTCGCTCGAAGAAAGATGCAAGGCGCTCGATCTTCTCGCGAGGCGCTATCCCGACATCGCGTGGCAAATCTGCATCGACCAGTTCAGCCCTGGCTCCCGCGTTGGCCATTACAGCTATCGCCCGCACTGGCGCAGTGACGCGTCCGGCGCCGGCCAGGTCGTTACACGAAGGGAAGACTACGAGTTTGCGCGCAAGTCCCTTGACGTCGCGCTTGGGTGGTCGAGCCACGATGAGAACACGCTCGGCGATCTGGTCGAGCGCCTGGGCGGCATGGCGCCGGAGGACCACGAGACGCTGTGGAAGCTAATGGAGGCCTGGGCCGCCGACCCGAAGACGACCGACAACGCCAGAGCGGCATTGCGCGAGCGCATCCGGCGGTTCGCCCTCACGCGCGTCGGCCGCCGCCGTGTAGAGGATGAGACGACTAGGACGCGGGCACGCGACATGTACGCGAAGCTCGAACCTTCGGATCCCGTGGTCAAGCACGGATGGCTGTTTGCGAAGCAATGGGTCGAGGAGTCGGCAGATGAACTCCAAGACGACGAGATGGACTTCGACGCGCGCGAGAAGCGCATCGATGTCCTGCGCCTAAAAGCTCTCGGTGAAATCTGGTCCCAGCGCGGCTTCGACGGCATCGCCGCCCTGCTCGCGGAGAGCGAGGCGGCGCCGACCGTCGGACAGTATGCGGCGCTCTGCATCACCGATCCGGCGGGTCGCATCGACTTTCTTCTGCGCTGCCTTGCCGTTCACGGCGACCTTGAGCAGAAGGCTGACGGCTGCATGCTCGGGTTTCTGTGGTCGGTTGACGCAGAGCCGCGTCAGGCGCTGCTGCGCGCCGTTGCCGATACGCTCGACGCCGACCAGCACGCACGGCTCTTCCGGTCGTCGCCGTTCGAGAAAGCCACATGGCTGATCGCCGACGAGTACGGCGCGGAGATTGGCGATCGCTACTGGAAAGAAGTGGTTCCGCAGTGGAGCCGCCGCCACTCCGATTCCGAGGCTAACGAGCTCGTTGACCGTCTGCTCGAGGCCGGACGGCCGCGGGCAGCCTTCCATGCCGCTCACATGGACTGGGCGCGACTCGAGACTTCGCGCCTCAAGCGGCTGCTGACGGACGTGTCGACCGGTAGCGCGGAACCCCCAGGCACGTATCAGCTGAACGCGTATGACATCTCCGAGGCCCTGGACGCCCTTGACGGCCGCGCCGGCGTCACGGTCGACGACCTGGCCCAGTTGGAATTCCGGTTCGTGGGTGCGCTCGATCACTCGAAGCACGGAATCCCGAACCTCGAACGCCAAATCGCGGAATCGCCGCTCCTCTACATGCAGGTGATGGCGCTGCTGTGGAAGCGCAGCGACGATGGTCAGGACCCGCCGGAATGGCGGATCGAGGACCCTGAACGGCGCCGCGCCGTCGGCTCCGCCATGCACCGTGTGCTGGAGCAGATGAAGCGCATACCGGGCACGGACGCGGGCGGCCAGGTCGTCGCGGGCGACCTGACGAACTGGCTGCAGCAGGTGCGCGAGCTCGCCGCGCAGTACAGTCGCGCCGAGATCACCGACCAGTGTCTCGGTCAGCTTCTGGCCAAAGCTCCGCCTGAGAACGCCGACGTCTGGCCATGCACGCCGGTGTGCGAGGCGATGGAGCGCATCGCCTCGCCCGAAATCGCCCGGGGCTTCCTGATCGGCGTCCGCAATTCGCGCGGCGCACACTGGCGCGGCGAAGGGGGAGCACAGGAGCGGGACCTCGCCGCAAAGTATCGCGGCTGGTCGCAGAAACTGGCATATGAATACCCGTACGTCGCGCACGTCCTCGAAGAGATCGCTGCCTCTTACGACCACGAAGCTGAGTGGCACGATTCGGAGGCCAAGGTCAGCAAGCGGTTGAGGCATTGATGATGAAAAAGCTCTTCACCGAACGGCATGGCGAAGGCAAGGCCAGGGTTGCGGAAATTCTCGACGATGCCACGCGCGAGGGCCTGCTGACGCTCGTCTCCGCCCGCATCGACGAGGAATGGTTCGGGCTGTCCTTCAACGAGAAGTGCGGCGACGGCTACGCTTACGCCGGCACGGACCTGACGCGTCTCGGCCGAACCATGAAAGGCTACGGCATCATCTGGCCTCACGACGTCGACCGGAGCAATCCCCCGACCGACGGTCAGATCTTCGACCTCCTGGAGTTCTCATACGAGTTCATCGCCGAGGCGAAGGACCCGCACTACCACAGCTACATGAGCCACTCGCACTACAGCTATGACCGAGACGGCGGGCGGGCGAAATTCACGCAAGACGTGAACCGCATGTTCGAGCGAAACGGCATGGCGTTCGAGCTGAAGGACGGCGAGGTCATACGGCTAGCGCAAGCCGTTCTTCAGGAAGCCCTCGACGGAAGCATATTTCGCACGGGTGATTCCACGCTCGACAGCATGCTTGAAGCCGCGCGCCACAAGATTCTGAACAGGTCGCTCGATGTTCGACGCGAGTCTCTCGAGAAGCTCTGGGACGCCTGGGAACGACTTAAAACCCTCGAACCAGGACGCGATAAACGCGAGCGCGCCGGACGTTTACTGGACAAGGCAGCGACCGAGCCAACGTTACGTGCGAGGCTGGAAGAAGAAGCAGTCGCGCTCACCAACATCGGCAACACGTTCATGATTCGCCACACAGAAATCGACAAGATTCCCATCACGGACTCGGCGCATCTGGATTACCTGTTTCACAGGATGTTTTCCCTGATCCGGCTGCTGCTCAAGGCCAGTGGTCGAGGCAACTGACCCCATGATGCGAGCGCTCGCGTGAATCTTCCGACGCATGCCGCTCGATCGACATCGAGACGTACGACCGCCACGCCGAGAAGCTGCGCGAGGAGCTCACACTCGCACGGATCGACCGTCACCAACCCAGCTCGAAGAACTCGACGTGGAAGGCATCCTGTCGTTTGCAGAACGGATTCTGCCGCGCGCTGCGGACCTGTGGGTGCAGGCCTCGCTCGACCAGCGGCAGCGGTTCCAACAACTGTTCTTTCCGGACGGAATCGCGTTCGACGGAAATCGCTTTGTTGGAACCGGCGCAACTGCACCGGCCTTCAGCTATTTGCGGGAGATCAGAACCGAAAATGAAGGTTTGGTGGACCTGACCGGGATCGAACCGGTGACCTCCTGAATGCCATTCAGGCGCGCTCCCAACTGCGCTACAGGCCCATGGGTAGGGACAGACGTCGAATAATACCAGATCGAGGCGCCGGCCGTCGTCGCCGATCCTGCCCGCCGGCCTTTCGGCTCAGTACTCGCCGAAAATCCGCTGGATCTCGTCCCGCTTCTGCGTCCTGGTCAGCGCCAGCATCAGCAGAATCCGCGCCTTCACCGGGATATGGTCCTCGGCCTGGACGGTCATCGCCCGCCGCGCCCGCTGCGCGTCGGTCTGATTGGCCGGCCCGGGCCCGCGGGCGGGGGCGATGCGGCCGGCGCCGGTCCGCGTGCCGGTGACGATGATCACGCCCTTGCTCGCGGCGTAGTCGAGCCCTTCGGCCTGCGTGCCGCTCACGCCCCCGGCGCCGACGCCGGCCACCACGATGCCCTTGGCCCCGAGATCGACCGCGGCCTTGATGAGGTCGCCGCTGGCGCCCTGGTAGGCCATCATCACGTCCACCCGCGGCAGCTCCGTGACCCCCTGCAGGTCGAACTCGGAAGTGGCGGTGTGGCGCTGCAGGATCTGGCGGAAGAAGGTGACCCGGTCGCTGTCCACGACGCCGAGCAGGCCGTGGGTCGGGCTGCGGAACGTCTGCAGGCGCAGCGCGTCGGTCTTGGCGACGTCGCGCGCCGAGTTGATTTCGTCGTTCAGCACCACGAGCACGCCCTTGCCGCGCGAGGCCGGCTCGGCCGCCACCCGCACGCCCTCGAGCAGGTTGGCGGCGCCTTCGTAGCCGAGCGTGCTCGGGTTGCGCATCGACCCGACCACCACCACCGGCCGGGCGTCTCGTACGGTGAGATGCAGGAAGAACGCCGTCTCCTCCAGGGTGTCGGTGCCGCTGGTCACGACCACGCCGGCCAGGCCGCGGTCCTCGGCGAAGAGCTGGTTGATGCGGCGCGACAACTGCAGCCACTGCGCCAGGGTGATCTGCGCGCTGCTCACGTTGAGGAACTGCTCGTGCGTCAGCGTCGCGAAGCGGTCGAGGCCGGGCATGGCCTTGGCCAGCTCTTCGGCGCTGAGCCGGCCGCCGTCGCGATTGGAGATGGTGCCGCCGGTGGCGACCAGGTGGATCCGGGGGCGCGCCGGCACGGCCGCCGGATCGGGCGCGGCGGCCGCCGGGGCCGCGGGCGCCGTCATGACCGGGGTTTGGGCCGAGCCGGGCGCCGGCGTTTGCGCCGACGCGGCGCAGCCGACGGCCGCCAGCATGAGGAGGGCGGCGCAGGCGCCGCGCAGTGCGTACGACATGCGCCCTATTTTCGACGATTCGGCGCCCGTCGATCCGCCCGGCGTCGCGCGCGGGTCAGCGCGGCCGCGGCCCTGCCGCCACCAGCGCCAGCCAGTTGGTCAACTGCTGCGCTGCCAGTTCGGGCGTCTCGCCGTAGAAGGGCATCAGCGCCGTCGGCATGCCGGGGCGCCGCGCCAGTTTGGCGCGCCACCGCTCCGCCGACACCGCCGACACCTCGATGTGATAGGTGCGGCCGGCGATCTGCTCTTCGTAAAGGTGGACGGTCACGGGCGGTGGATGCGCGAATCGTGGCGGACGAAAGTGTGCGTCGCGTCGGGAGCGTGACGAAGGAGCGACGATTCTACGACGCTGGCTGGCGGAAACAAGCGAAGGTCGGCGCGAAGATGACACACGTGGGCGATTCGGGCGCCTGGTGGCGCGGGATCCGGCGAAGAAATTTCTTTCGTCCTCCGGTTCTCCACAGCGTTTGCACCGGTCATCCACAGCTTTTCCACATCGGCGGCGAAGACGCGTCGCGAGGCGTCGGTGTCTTGACGCTGACGAGACCCGACACGTACGCTGAGAGGATGCGGCGCGTCGGTCGAGGGCTCGCGGTCAGCGTGTTGGCGCTCGCGACCGTGGCGTGGCCGCGCCCGGGCGCGGGCCAGGACGTCGTCGCGCCGCTGCTCCGCGTCTTCCTGCTCGACGGCACGGCGCTGACCAGCTTCGGCGAGTGGGTGCGCATGGACGA
Source organism: uncultured Bifidobacteriaceae bacterium (assembly GCA_964442845.1). GTDB lineage: Bacteria > Acidobacteriota > Vicinamibacteria > Vicinamibacterales > UBA2999 > CAWAYR01. Next base: position 84,955 of record CAYUAX010000002.1, read on the forward strand.
CCGCGTCGTCTTCTCGCTGCCGCTGTCCGCCGACGCGACGCCCGACCTGCAGCTGGTCACGCTGGCGGCGAACCGCGTCGACTGGCCGCGCACCGAGCGCTACGCGGCGACGGCGCGGGCAGTCCACTACGCCGGCACGCGCGCCGAGGACGACTACGCGATCTTCTCCAACCAGGTGGCGGCGGCGCTCACCGGCATCGCCCGCGAACCCGACCCGAAGCGTCGGCTGGCGATGGCCGAGTCGGCGCGCAAGGCGATGGCCGACTGGCCGGGCGAGCACCACGGCTACCGTGCCGCCGACGTGCAGCAGATGCTCACTTTGATCGACGAAGTGGTGGGCGAGCTGCGCGCCGCCGCCGGCCAGGACTCGTTCGAGCTGGGGCTGGTGGCGTCCACGCCGCCGCCGCCGACCGAGACGCTGTTGCCGCCGCCGACCGCCGCCGAACTCGGCGAGCAGCTGCTCAAGGCCTCGACGCTGGCCGAGCCGGCCGACCGCGGCTCGCTGCTGCAGCGGCTGGTGCAGTTCATCGACCGCGCCGCCGACCTGCTGCCGGCGTCCTGGGCGTCACGGGTGCGCACCGGTGCGCTCGGCACCCTGGCCGAGGACCGAGCCACCGATGCCGCCTACGCCAAGCTCACCGCCACCGCGCTCGCGACCGCCGGCCGTCACGCCCGCGCCGCCGACGTGCGCGCGATCGAGCGGGTGCGCGCCGGCGTTCTGAAGAACGACACCGCGCTCGGCGGCAAGCGCCCGACCGAGATGGCGGCGCTGCTCGCCGCGCTCGACGCCGACGCCGCCACGGCGCGGCAGCTGCGTCTGTCGCGCGACCAGTGGCAGTTGCGCCAACCGGAGTACCGCAGCTATCGGCGGGCCGTGCAGCCGGCGCTGCGCGAACTGCAGCGGGCGGCGCCGCCGCTCGAGGACATCCGCCAGCAGGCCGGCCCGGCCCCCGGCGTGCTGAAGCGCGTGATGGCGCGCTTCTACAGGGCGCGGCCGGCCGTGAAGGGCACGACGCCGCCGGAGCCGCTGGCCGGCCCGCACGCCTTGCTGCAGAGCGCCTGGGACTTGGCCGACAGCGCGCTGTCGCTGCGCCTCCGTGCCGTCGAGTCGGGTGACTCGGCGCGGGCGGCCGAAGCGTCGGCGGCGGCGGCCGGGGCGCTGATGCTGATGGCCCGCGCGCAAGAGGATCTCGACAAGGTCCTCAAGCCGCCGGCGCTTCCGTGACCACGCCGCGCGTCACGCGCCTGCATCGGGCCGCCGACCCCGACGGCTTCCGTCGTGTCATCGCCGCGCTGGTCGCCGAGACCCAGCCGTTCGCGGCACGCGACGCCGCGGTGGTCGTGCCGACGCGGGCCGCCGGCGACGAACTGCGCCGCTCGCTCGAGCACCTGCTGCTGACGCCGGCGCGCCCGGCGCTGTGTCTGCCGCACCTGACGACGCGCGCCGATCTGCTGGCGCTGCTGCGGCAGCGGCTGGTCGATCCGCCGGTGGTGTTGTCGCCGTTCGACCGCGAGGTGATCCTGGCGCGGGCCGCCGCCGACGCCGCGGCCGCCGGTCATCCGCCGCCGTTCGCGGTCCGTCCCGGTCTGGTGGCCGAGATGCTGGCGCTCTACGACGCGTTGCGCCGGCAGCGCCGCACGGTCGCCCGCTTCGAGGAGTTCCTCACCGACGAACTCGCCGCGTCGGACGACCGCGGCGCGGCGCGCCTGCTGGCGCAGACCACGTTCCTGGCCGAGACGTTCCGCCGCTACGAGGCGTGCCTCGACGCCCGCCACGCCGACGACGAGCACACGCTGCGCGATCGCCTGATCGCCGAGCCGTCGCCGCGGCCCCTCGGCCGCGTCGTCGTCACCGTCACCGATCGCCTCGCCGATCCCGCCGGGCTGTGGCCGGCCGACCTCGACCTGCTCACGCGGCTCCCGGGGCTGGCCCACCTCGACGTCGTCGCCACCGAGGCGCGCCTCGGCGGCGGCTGGCTCGAGCGGATCCACGAGGCGCTGCCCGGGATCGAGGAGGTAGCGGCGGCGCCCTCGCAGCAAGGGCGGCCGCTGTGCATGGTACCGGCCGCCGATCAGTGGGTGTTCACGAGCCGCGACCGCGAGGAGGAACTGGCCGCCGTCGCGCGCCGCCTCAAGGCGGAGCGCCGGGCCGGTCGGCTCGCCGCCGATGCCCGCATCGCCCTGGTCGTCCGGCGGCCGCTGCCTTATCTCTATCTGGCGCGCGACGTGCTCGGGCGGGCCGGCATCCCCTACGAGGCGCGCGACACGCTGCCGCTGGCCGCCGAGCCGTTCGCCGCGGCGCTCGACCTGGTGCTCGAGTGGCTCGCCGCCGGGTTCACGCGGGTGACGACGACGGCGCTGCTGCGCTCGCCGCATTTCCGCTTCGCCGACGACGCCGGCGCGGCCATCGACGGCGCCGCCGTCACCGCGCTCGACCACGCGCTGGCCGAGGCCCGCTATCTCGGCGACGCCGAGCGGCTCGCGGCGCTGGCCGACGAGTGGAGCGCGCTGCCCGAGCGTCGCCGTCACGATCACGCCCGCCGGGCCGTGCCAGCCGCCCGCGCTGCGGCCGCGGCGGCCCGATCGGTGGCCGACCTGCTGACGCCGCAGCCGGCGGCCACGCTGCTCACGCAGCTGCTGGCGTTCCTCGACCGGCATCTCGCGCCACTCGACGGCGCGGACGTCGTCGCCGAGCGCGAGGCACGGGTGCGGGCGGCGGTGCGTGGCGCCTGCGCCGACCTGGCCGCGGCCTACGCCCGCTACGACCCCGAGGCGAAGCTCGACGTGGCCGGTGTCGCGGCGGCGATTCGCCGCTGGCTCGGCGGCCAGACGTTCGCGCCGCCGACCGGCGAGGGCGGCGTGCAGATCGTCGATGCCGCCACCGCGCCCTACGGCCGCTACGACGAGGTGCAGATCGTCGGCCTCGTCGACGCCGACTGGCCCGAGCGCGAACGGCGCAGCATCTTCTATCCCGCGTTCCTGCTGCAGTCGCTCGGCTGGCCCGAAGAGCGCAAGCGGCTCGACGGCGCCCGGGCCGCGTTCGTCGATCTGCTCGGCCTGGCCGAGCGGCGCGTCGCGCTGTCGACGATCACCCTGGAAGACGACGCCATCGTCGAGCCGTCGGCGTTCCTGCACGAGGTGCGCACACTCAACCCGCCGCGCCAGGTGGTGGGGGAGGACGTGCCGGCACGCATCTTTCCGTGGGAAGCCCTCGCGCTTGCCCCCGTGGCCGTCGAGGCGCTGGCCGAGCCGGCGCGGACCTGGGCGGCCTTCCGCACGCGCCGCACCCCGCCCGCCGATCCGGCGTTCCACGGCGAGGCCGGGCCGTGGACGCTGCCGCGGCTGTCGGTGAGCCGGCTGGAACGCTATCTCGACTGCCCGTTCAAGTTCTTCGCCGCGGAGGTGCTGCGCCTGGAGGAGGCGCCCGAGGACGAGGACGGCCCGACGCCGCTCGAACGCGGCCTGTTCCTGCACGATCTGTTCGAACGGGTGTTCGCCGCGTGGCAGGCAGCCGGGCAGGGGACGATCACGCCGGCCACGCTCGACGACTCCCTCGCGCTGTTTGCGGCCATCGCCGAGCCGGCGCTGACGGCGCTGCCGGCGGGTGAAGCGGCGGTCGAACGGCAACGCCTGTTCGGCACGGCGGGCTCGCCCGGCATCGCCCGGCGCGTGCTGGCGATGGAGGCCGAGCGCGGCGCGACGGTGGTCGAACGGCTGCTCGAGTATCCGCTCGACGGCGCCTTCACGTTCCGGGCCCCTGACGGCCGCGAGCGCACCTTGACGCTGCGCGGCCAGGTCGATCGCGTGGACCTGCTGAGCGACGGCACCTTCCATCTGATCGACTACAAGACGCGCGCCGTGCCCGACCCGCGCCGGGCGTTGCAGCTGCCGATCTACTCGCTGTGCATCACCCGGCAGCTGGCCGGCTATCGCGGCCGGCACTGGCGGCTGGGCGAGGCGAGCTACCTGTCGTACGAAGGGCCGACGGCGCTGGTGCCGCTCACGAAGAAACCCGAGGACCTCCCCGCGCGGCTCGGCGAGGCCCAGCAGCAGCTGTTCGACGTCCTCGACGGCATCGCCGCCGGGCACTTCCCGCCGCAGCCGGTCGAACGGTCGTTGTGCGCGACGTGCGCGTTCGACGCCGTGTGCCGCAAGGACTACGTGGAGCCGGCGCGTGGCTGACGGGCAGTTGCCGTTCGCCTTCGACGACGACGCGGCGCCGCCGCCGGCGGGCGACCCGGCGCTCGACCGCGATGCGGCGGCACGGCGCTATGCCGTCGATCCGACCGCGCACGTCGCCCTCGAGGCCTCGGCCGGCACCGGCAAGACCAAGGTGCTGGTCGATCGCTACCTCAACCTGCTGGCCGCCGGCGTCGAGCCGCGCCGCGTGCTGGCGATCACCTTCACCCGTAAGGCGGCCGCCGAGATGCGGGCGCGCATCGTCGCCGACCTCACGCGGATGGGCGAGACGGGGCAGATCCCGGCCGAGACGTGGAAGGACCTGCGCGGCCGGCTGAGCGAGGTGGCGATCAGCACCATCGACGCCTTCTGCCTGTCGCTGCTCGGTGAGTTCCCGCTCGAGGCCGACGTCGACCCCGGCTTCGGCGTCGCCGACGAAACCGAGACGCCGCGGCTGATGGACGAGGCCCTCGACAGCACGCTCCGGATCGGCCGCGCCCACGCCACCCACGACGCCGACGTCGCGCTGCTCTTCGCGCGGCTGGGCGAGGCGCGGCTGCGCCGCGCGCTGACCCGGCTGCTCGATCGCCGGCTGGTCGCGGTGCAGGCGCTGGACCGGTTCCTGCGCCGCAGCCCCGCCGACCTCGGTGTCGAGCGCGTCGCGCAGCGGATGGCGGCGCGGCTGCGCCAGCTGTTCGCCGGCCCCGACAGCCGGCTCGGCCGGTTCCGCGCCACCGGGCCGGCCACGGCGCGGTTCGCCGTGCTGCTCCAGCAGCTCGATGCGGTGCTGCAGGCCGACGGCGCCGTCGATGCGGGGCTGCTCGCCGACGTCGCCCACCGGCTGCGCGATCACGTGCTCACGCAGAGCGGCACGCCGCGCAAGCGCCCGGCCGACCTCAAGGCGGCGTTCGCGTCGGGCACGGCCTACACCGCGCACGGCGCCATGCTGGCCGACCTCGGCCCGTCGATCGTCGATCTGCTCGCGGCGCAGCGCGCCGACGTCAATGTCGTGCTGGCCCGCAGCCTGCGCTGGACGGTGGCCCGCGCCCTCGAGCAGTACGTGCGCACGCTCGACGAGCACGCCGTCGTCGACTTCACCGAGGCGCTGGTCAAGGCGCTGGCGCTGCTGGCGCGGATGGAGGAGTTCTCGCAGAGCCGCTATCGCCTCGAGTCGCGCTATCAGCACGTGCTGGTGGACGAGCTGCAGGACACCAGCCGCTCGCAGTGGGCGCTGGTCGAGCTGCTGGTCCGGGCGTGGGGCGAAGGCGCCGGCGTCGCCGACGAGGGAGCGGTGCCGCCGTCGATCTTCGTGGTCGGCGACCGCAAGCAGTCGATCTACGGCTTCCGCGACGCCGAGGTCGGCGTGCTCGACGAGGCGGCCCGGCTGATCGGGCGGCTGCGTCCGGGCCGCGAGCCGCGCCGGGCCATCGTCAAGAGCTTCCGCGCCGTGCCGGCGCTGCAGCAGTTCGTCAACGACGTGTGCGACGAAGTCGCCAAGACCCCGGGGCGGCCCGACGCGTTCCGCTACGACGACCTCGATCGCTTTCCCGTGAGCGGCTTCGATGGCCGGACCCGTCCGGTCGGGCTGGTGGCGGCCGCCAACGCCGCCGGGTGTGCGCGCGCGGTGGCCGCCGAGGTGGCGCGGCTGATCGCGGCTGGGGAGCCCGTCCGCGATCGACAGACCGGCGTGGCCCGCGCGATCACCCCGGGCGACGTCGCGGTGCTGTTCCGATCGCGCGACAGCCACCGCGAGTTCGAACGCGCCTTCGCCCGCGCCGGCGTGCCGTTCTACGTCTACAAGGGCCTCGGCTTCTTCGACGCCGACGAGGTCAAGGACGTGATGGCGCTCGTGCGGTGCCTGGCCGAGCCGGCCAGCCACCTCCACGCCGCGGCTTTCCTGCGCTCTCGGTTCGTGCGGCTCTCGGATCGCGCCGTGAAGCACCTGGCGCCCCGGCTCGCCGACGCCCTCGGGGCGCCGGCGGCGCCGGCCGCGCTGGACCGCCTCGACGCCGAGGACCGTGGGGCGCTGACCCTGGCCCGCGACGCGTTCGCGCGCTGGCGGCGGCTGGCCGATCGCCAGGCGCCGGCCGAACTCGTCGACCAGGTGCTGCACGAGAGCGCCTATGCCGCCGAACTGGCCGGGCCCGGCCACGCCCAGGCGCGCGAGAACCTCAAGAAGCTGCGCGGCCTGGTCCGCCGGCTGCAGAACCGCGGCTACGCGACGCTGGGCCGCATCGCCGAGCGGATCACGCAGCTGATGAGCGGCGACGAGTCGAACGCGATCGTCGACGCCCTCGACGCCGTGAACCTGATGACGGTGCACGCCGCCAAGGGCCTCGAGTTCCCGGTGGTCGTCGTCGCCAACCTCTCGCGCGGCGCCGGCGGCCGCGGCGAGCCGGTGGAGGTGGTCACCCGCCCCGACGGCGACGACGTGCTCGACCTGGTCGCCGTCGACGGTCTGGCCGATGCCGCGGCGGACGAGATCGAGGCGCGCGAGCGCGAAGAGGCCAAGCGGCTCGTCTACGTCGCCTTCACTCGCGCCCGCGACCGGCTCTACCTGGCGACGACGATTGCGCGCCAGGGCGGGTTCGCCCCCGCGACGAGCGCCCTCGGCGCGGTACTGCCAGCGTCACTGGGCGCGGCCCTGGCGGCGGCGGCGGCGAGCGCGGAGGACGCGGTGGCCTGGACGTCAGCCTCGGGTCACGTACACGCACTGCGGGTCATCCGCGCCGGGGACGACGCCGTGGCGGCGGCGCCGCCGGCCCCAGCGCGCCACGACGACTTCGCGCCGCTGGCGCTGGCCGGTGGTCGTGCCGACACGGTCAGCGCCCGCAGCCAGGCGCTTCAGGCTGGCGACGTCGGCGTCGCCGACGCCGACCGCGAGACGGCGCGGGCCCTCGGCCGCCTCGTCCATCGCGCCATCGCCGCCGGCGCCCTGGCGGCCGCTCCGGCGGGACGGCCGCCGATCGTCCACGCCGTCGCGGGCGGCGAGCCGCCGGCCACCCACGCCCGGGCGGTGGCCGTGCTCGACGAGCTGGCTGTCCGTGCCGACGTCGTCGAGCTCATCAGCGGCGCGCATGTGGAGCATGAGGTGCCGATGTCGGTGCGGGGCGCCGACGGCGTCCTGGTGCACGCCGTCGTGGACATGCTCGTGCACGGCGCCGACGGCCGCATCACGGTGGTGGAGTTCAAGACCGGGGCTGCCCGCCCCGGCGACGAGCACCAGCTGGCGGCCTATGCCGACGCCGTCCAGCGGCTGGATCCGCGACGAATCGTCGAAAGTCGACTGATCCGCGTGCATTTATGAGTTTTCTTTCTTGTGCCCGCCGGAAGGAATTCACTAGACTTGACGGGAGCGCCAGGACGTCGGGGCGCTGGCGAGAGGAGCTCCGGAGTGGCGTTGACGTGTCCGAGTTGCGGCAATGACCAGAACTTCCAGGTCAAGACGCTGCAGATGCACGTGGTGAAGCTCGACGACACGCGCGTCGAGGTCACCGACGAGAGCCGGCCCGCCGTGTTCGAAGTGCTGTGCGACGAGTGCGAAACCGCGCTCAACTTCGACGAGGTGGAGGACGCGCTGCGTCGCGAAGTGCTCCTCACCATCGGCGCCCGCTAGCCCGGGTCAGGGTTCCTCGACCTCCGGGTCGGCCTCCTCGAAGTAGTCGCATTCCGGACAGATCCACTCGCGGATCGTCTGCCTGACGACCTGTGACGTGCCCGGGATGTGGCGGATCTCCTCCCGCTGGCTGAGGCGCATGAACTCGCCGCATTGCGGGCATTCCCTGGTCATGTCCTGAGTATCGGATCGACGGCCGGGCGCCTTGACAAGGCCCGATCCGGCTCCTAATGTGAGGCGTCCGCCCTGCCCAGGGCGGCCGACATCGCGATGCCCCGGTATTGGAGCGTGGACGAGGCGTGGACCGCCACCGAGCACTCGCCCGAGTTCGACCGCGAACTGCGGCGGTCGCTCGGCGACGAGGTGGCCATCGACTTCCCGTCGATGCGCGGCCCGGTCACCCGCATGCGCGCCGGCTTCGGCGAAGGGGTGGACGAGGCGCCGCTGGTCGCCCGCATCACGCTGTCGGCGCAGCAGGCCCACGCCGGCGCCAAGGTGCCGCTCGACGTGGCGCTCAAGCGGCCGTGCGGCACGTGCAGCGGACGCGGCGGCACGTGGCGCGTCACCTGCACGCCCTGTGACGGCACCGGCTTCGCCACCGAGCGCTATCCGCTGACCGTCACCGTGCCGGCCGGCGTCGCCGACGGCGCCCGCTTCGCGTTCAGCCTCTCGCACCCGCGCGGCCTGCGCTCGCAGGTCGAAGTGCGCGTCGCCGTGCTGTGACGCGGCACGTCGACTTCCTGGCCCAGCTCTATCGTGTGTGGGGTGTCGTCTTCGGCATCGTCGCCGCCGCCGGCCTGGCGCTGGCCGGCGGGGCGTGGGCGATCGCCCGCGTGTCGGGACCGGTGGAAGCCACCGGCACGCAGATGGCAGCCGGGGTCACGGCGGTGATGATGGCGGTGCTGGCGGCCACCGCGCTCCTGTGGGCGGCGCTGCACCTCTGGGTCGGTGCCGGGCTGCGGCGCCACCGGCCGCGCTCGCGCCTGCTGGCGCTGGGCCTGGCGATCGGCAACCTGCCGCTGCTGCCATTCGGCACCGCGCTGGGCGCCTACGCCTGCTGGGTGCTGCTCCACGACGACGGCCGAACGGTGTTCGTGCCGCCCGCGCCGACGCCGTAGACGAACGATCACGCGCCGGCCGGCGGTGGATCGACCGTGCCGAGCGGCGTCCACGGCCCGCACCGCAGCACCCGCGTCAGCGCCATCCCGCCGCCGCGCACCAGCCCGTAACGACGCAGGCACGCCTCGGCGTAGTGGCTGCAGGTGGGTGAGAAGCGGCAGGCGACGCCCGACGCCGCGAACAGCCGCGACACGGTGGCCTGGTAGACGTGGATGCCGGCGATCGCCGCCCGGACGGCGACCTGCCGCTCGGGGGCGCGGGCCAGATCGGCACCGAGCACGGCGAGCGTGAGCAGGCAGGCGATCAGGATCCGGCGGCGCATGGCGGGCGCAGGCACGGCGGCCCGACCCCTGGGGATCGGGCCGTCGCGACGCGAACTACAGGCGGTCGGCGTACTGGCTGACGCCGGGCACGATCAGGCGCCCGCCGTTCACGCCCTTGACGATGGCGAGGATGTGCAGCACGACGATTCCGACCCAGACGAAGAGACTGAGCAGGCCGACGACGCAGCCGAGAATCGTGCCGAGGGCCATCTGCACGATGGTGACGGCGATCCAGAACACGATCTCCGCGATCATGAGGACGATGCCGTGCTTGGCGTGCCACTGCACCTCCTTGTCGTCCTTCTCGACCAGCAGGGGCACCAGCGCGAGCAGCCACAAATAGGACAGCACGATCATCACGCCGCGGTTGCTCGACGGGGTGCCGCCCGTCGGCAGCGGGGGCGGGGGCGTAGCGTCTGCCATCGGATGCGTCTCCTTTCGGCCGTGCGGGGGGTCAGGCCTTGCCGGGGGAGTCTTACACAACGGCTGGGGTTTCGCCACCACCCCCGCCCGGCGTCGCGGGTCCGCCGACGCGCGCGACGGGCTGATAAGCTGGAAGGATGGCTGACGACGTGACGACGCGCCCCGAGGGCGTGCCCCCGGCCGCGGTGCTCGATGCGCTGCGCGGCGTGATCGATCCCGAGTTGCACAAGGACGTCGTGGCGCTCGGCATGGTGAAGCAGCTCGCCGTGGACGGCGGGCGGGTGAGCTTCACGTTGGAACTGGCCACGCCGGCTCATCCCGCGCGCGACCGCATGCGCGACGCCGCCGCGGCCGCGGTGCAGGCCGTCCCCGGCGTGACCGAGGTGGCCCTCTCCGTCGGCGCCAACGTGCGCGCCGTCACCGCGCCCGAGCACGGCGGCCCGCCGCTGCCCGGCGTGCGCAACATCATCGCCGTCGGCGCCGGCAAGGGCGGCGTCGGCAAGACCACGGTGTCGGTGAACCTGGCGCTGGCGCTGGCGCAGATGGGCTGCCGCGTCGGCATCCTCGACGGCGACGTCTACGGCCCCAACGTGCCGTTGATGTTCGGGCTCACCGCCGAACTGGGCACCGACGGCCAGAAGATCGCCCCGGCCGAGAAGTTCGGCGTGCAGGTGGTGTCGATGGCCTTCCTGGCCCGCGACGACCAGGCGCTGATCTGGCGCGGCCCGATGCTGCACAGCGCCATCCAGCAGTTCTTCCGCGACGTCGCCTGGAAGGATCTCGACTACCTGATCATGGACATGCCGCCGGGCACCGGCGACGTCGCGCTGTCGCTGAGCCAGACGGTGAAGGTGGCCGGCGCCGTCGTCGTCACCACACCGCAGGTGGTGTCGCTCGCCGACACCCGCCGGGCCGTGAAGATGTACGAGAAGCTCTCGATTCCCACGCTCGGGCTGGTGGAGAACATGAGCTACTACGCCTGTCCCAACTGCCACATCGAAAGCGACATCTTCGGCCACGGCGGCGGCGAGCAGCTGGCCACCGAGATGGCGGTGCCGTTCCTCGGGCGCCTGCCGGTGTATCAGCCGATTCGCGTCGGCGGCGACCGCGGCGTGCCGCTGGTGATCGCCGAGCCCGGCTCCCCGGCCGGTCGCGGCTTCATCCAGCTGGCCGAGCGCGTCGCCATGCGCGCCGCGGTGGCGGCGCACGAGAACGCGATCAGGCACAAGGGGAAGATCCCGCTGATTCCCGTGCGGTGAGCCACGACGCTCGCGCTCACCGCGTGCGACGCCGGAATCGTCCCCTTGTGCAGCGGCTAGCGGCTAGGGGCTCGCGGCTAGCAGATCACGCGGGCACGCAGCCACGCTTCGGACAACAGGCGTCAGCTCTCTAGCCGCTAGCCGCTAGCCGCTAGATCTGGGCGCGAGCGTCGAGCGAGCGCATCGCGATCCACCCCGCGAGCGGGCCGAGCGCGAGCAGCCAGCTCGCGTACTGCCAGCCGACCATCGCCGCGACGCGCGGCAGGGCGTCGATGGTGACCATCGTCAGCAGGAAGCCGAGCGATGTCTGCAGCGTGAGCGCGGTGCCGACGGCGTCGGCCGGGGCGTGTTCGCTGACCAGGGCCGAGAATTGCGCCGAGTCGGCGACGACGGCGAAGCCCCACACGGCGACGAGCATCAGCAGCCACGCGGGGTGGCGGCCGAAGGCGAGCGTGGTGGCCAGGCAGCACGCGCCCGACGTGGCCAGCGCCAGGCGGGCGACGCGGGCCTTGCCCAGCACGTCGCCGAGCCGGCCGGCCACGACGCAGCCTGCCGCGCCGCTGGCGATGGCCACGAAGGCGAGGGCGGCGGCGCCCTGCGTCGCGTCGGCGCGGCCGGCGGCGGCGAGGCTGGCGGCCGCGAAGGTCGCCACCCACGCCCACATCGCGTACAGCTCCCACATGTGGCCGAGGTAGCCGGCGGTCGCCAGCCGGACGTTGCGCACGGCGAACACCCGGCCGATGGCGCGGGCGTCGAAGCGCGACGTGGCCGGCAGCAGCGGGCCGTCGCGCACGACCAGCGCGGTGAGCAGCGCGCCGGCCAGGGCCAGGCCCGAGGTGAAGACGATCGGCGTGCGCCACGCCGTGCCGAAGAGCGCCGTGACCAGGTGCGGCATCGCTTTGCCGAGCGTGAGCGCGCCGATGAGCACACCGAGGGCGAAGCCGCGGCGGCGCAGGAACCAGCCGGCGGCCACCTTCATCGCCGGCGGATACACCCACGCCAGCGCCGCGCCGGTCGCCAGCCGCGAGGCGATGAGGGCGATCGGGCCGGTCACGACCAGCGCCGCGGCGTTGGCGGCCGCGCCGGCCACGCAGCCGATCGCGATCAGCTGCCGCGGGCGCACCACGTCGGCCAGGTTGCCGACCGCGGTGACGAAGGTGCCGACGACGAACCCGGCCTGCACCGCCATGGTCAGCCACGCCACCTGCGGCGGATCGAGCGCGAACGCCGCGGTCAACGCCGGCGTCACCGCCGTGGCCGAGAACCACAGCGACATGCCGAGCAGTTCGGCGGCGCCGAGCGCCGCCAGCATGCGCCAGGCTGATGGAGAATCAGGAGATGCGCACATCGGGTGATTGGGTGATCGGGTGATCGATTGATCTAACCTGGCGATCTGGCGATCTGGACAACGCGTGTCACGCTGCGCCGGTCACCGACAGCAGATCACCAGATCAACCGATAGATGAACACATCGCCAGATCATCGGATCAGATGAACCGATCACCACATTGCCAGATCAACCGATGCCACCGCTCAGCCGAGCGCCCGGTCGAACTCGTCCACCAACTGCGTCGCCGTCGTCCGTGTCCACGTCTCGTTGACGCCGAGCGTGACGACCCCCTCCGGCGAGGCGCCCGGCAGGCGCAGGCCGCGCTCGGCCAGGCGGCGCCGCACCGCGGCCTGGTCGACGCCGGTCAGGTGCAGGCGCGCCAGGTTGGTGCCGTGGGGTATGCGTTCGAGCCGCACGCGCGGATGCGCGGCGAGGGTGCGGTAGAACGCCTCCGAGATCTCCACCGCGGCACGCAGCCGCTCGACGTAGCCGTCCATGTAGTGGCGGGCGATCACCGCCGCCGGCCAGCCGACGGCGAGGTTGCCGCCGAACATCCGCCGGGTGTGGAACATGCCGTCGAGGACGCGGCGCGGCCCGGCGAGAATCGCGCCCTGCCCGCAGTTGAAGTACTTCCACAGCGAGACGTAGACGGTGTCGAACGGCGCCGCGAACGCCGCCGGGGTGCGGCCGGTGTAGGCCGCGGCGATGAAGAGCCGCGCGCCGTCGAGGTGCAGGCCGATGCCCTTGTCGCGGGCGAGCGCCGCGACGTGCTGCAGCTCGTCCCAGTCGAACATCTGGCCGGCCAGCCGCCGCACCGGGCTCTCGACGGCGATGGCGCCGATCTCGGTGGCGACCCGGCCGCTGGCGGTGCGCGCCAGCACCGCCTCGACGTCACCGCGGGTGAAGGTGGCCGCCCCCGGCGCGAGCGGCAACAGCGTGAGCGCCGACAGCGTCTGACAGGCGTCGCCGGTGTCGTTGTAGATGTGGCTGGTCTCGGGCACCACGACGCGTCGCTTCGCGCCCGCCAGCGCCCTGAGCGCGAGGTGGTTGGCCAGCGTGCCCGACGGCATGAACACCGCCGTCTCCTTGCCGAGCAGCGCCGCCCAGTGGCGCTCGAACGCCTCCACCTCGCCGCCCAGCAGGTACGAGTCCTCGCCGACGTCGCGTCGCGCCGTGAGGTCGGCCAGCAGCGCCGCGTAGGCGCGCGGCGTCAGACCGATGCCGTCGCCCGACAGATGCACGGTGCGGTCGGCGGTGGCCGCTTCCGGCGCCACGCTCGCCGCCGCCGCCCATGGCGCGGCCCAGGCGCCTGCCGTGCCCGCGCCCACCCGACCGACGAATCCACGTCGCGTCACCTGATCCATGGCGCCAACCCTACCATGCGCGCGCGGACCGCCGAGCCGCGGCGGCGCGTCTTCACGATAGGATCAAGACACCCCCGGATGGACATTCCCTTCGCCACCCGTACGCTCGCCAACGGCCTCAGGGTCGTCGTCCACGAGGACCACCACGTCCCGATGGCGGCGGTGAGCGTCTGGTATCACGTCGGCTCGCGCCACGAGCGGCCGGGCCTGACCGGCTTCGCCCACTTGTTCGAGCACCTCATGTTCAAGGGCTCGGCGCACCACCCGGGCGGCTTCTTCGAGCCGCTGCAGGCGGCCGGCGCGCTCGTCAACGGCTCGACCAACACCGATCGCACCAATTACTGGGAAGTGCTGCCCGCCGACGCGCTCGAGCTGGCGTTGTGGCTCGAATCCGATCGCATGGGCCATCTGCTGCCGGCGCTCGACGACGGCAAGTTCGCGACCGAGCGCGAGGTGGTGCTGAACGAGCGCCGCCAGAACTACGAGAACCGCCCGTACGGCCTGACCAGCGTGGCGCTCGCCGAGGCGCTGTTTCCCGCCGGCCATCCGTATTCCTGGGTGACCATCGGCGCGCCCGCCGACCTGGTCGCCTCGACCGTGGACGACGCGCGGGCGTTCTTCACGCGCTTCTACCATCCCGGCAACGCCTCGCTGGCCATCGCCGGCGACGTCGATACCGAGGCGGTGTTCGCGCTGGTCGATCGCTACTTCGGGCCGCTGCCGGCTGGGCCCGCGGTGACCCATCCGCAGATGCCCGCGGCGCTCGAGCGCGACGCCCGGCTGGTGCTCGAGGACCGCGTCGAGCTGCCGCGGCTCAACCTGGCCTGGCACAGCCCGCGGATGTTCGACGACGGCGATGCCGCCCTCGATCTCGCCGCCGAGGTGCTGGCTGGCGGCAAGGCGTCCCGCCTCTATCGCGCCCTGGTCCACGACGCCCGGCTGGCCATCGACGTGTCGGCGGCCCAGGCGTCGCGCGAGATGTCGAGCGTCTTCCATGTCGTCGCCACCGCGGCGCCGGGCCGCACGCTCGACGAAGTAGACGGCGTGATCCGCGCGGTGCTGGCGGAGTTCGCCGCCGCCGGGCCGTCCACCGACGAGCGCGATCGGGCGGTGGCGCGCGCAGAAGCGCAGTTCGTCTACCGCCTGCAGACGATCGGCGGCTTCGGCGGCAAGTCGGATCAGCTCAACGCCTACAACGTGCTCACCGGGTCGCCGGGGTACTTCACCGCCGACCTCGCCCGCTACGCCCGGCAGACCGCACCGGCCATCGCCGACACGGTGCGGACGGTGTTGGTCGATGCGCCGCGCGTCGCGCTCAGCGTCGTGCCCGACGGCCAGGCCGGCCTGGCGCTGGCCGGATCGCAGACGGTGCGGCCGTCATGATCGCGGTCGATCGGTCGCGCTTGCCGGCGCCCGGCGTCCCGCGACCCTTCCGCTTTCCGGCCATCGAGCGGACGCCGCTGGCGAGCGGCCTCGACCTGCGCGTCGTCCGCCACGACAGCGTGCCGGTGGTGTCGCTCGTCGCGTTGATCCCCGGCGGGTCGGCGGCCGACCCCGCCGATCGCCCCGGCCTGGCGGCGTTCGCCGCCGATCTGCTCGACGACGGCGCCGGCGACCTCGACGGCGCCGGCCTCTCCGACGCCCTGGCGCGCATCGGCGCCGAACTCGACGTGGAAGTGTGGCCCGACGCCGCGGTCGTGACCGTGACGGCGCTGGCGCGTCATGCCGGCCGCGCCGTCGCGTTGCTGGCCGACCTGCTGCGCCGGCCGCGGTTCGCCGAGGCCGACGTCGAACGGGTGCGGGCGCTGCGTCTCGACCGGCTGCGCCAGATGCGCGCGCAGGCCCCGGCCCGCGCCGACCGCGCGTTCGTGCGCCGGCTGTTCGGCGGCCACCCGTACGGGCATCACGGCATCGGCGACGCGGCCGGCATCCGCGCCGCCACCGTCGACGAGATTCGCGCCTTCCACGCCGCCCGCGCCGTGCCGGCGGCGGTCACCCTCGTCGTCGGCGGGGCCATCGACCCGTCGGCGGCGCATCGTCTGATCGAGGCGGCGTTCGGCGACTGGCAGGGCCCGGCCGCGGCCGCGTCGCCGCCGCTCGACGCGCCGACGCCGGCGCCGGCGCCGCGTCGCGTGCTGCTCGTGCCGCGTCCAGGCGCGTCGCAGTCCGAACTGCGCATCGGGCACGTCGGCGTCGCCCGCACCACGCCCGACTACCACGCCCTGGTCCTGTGGAACGCCGTGCTCGGCGGCCAGTTCGTGAGCCGGCTGAACTTCACGCTGCGCCAGCAGAAGGGCTACACCTACGGCGTGCGCTCCGGCTTCGACTTCCGGCGCGGCCGCGGGCCGTTCTCGGTGCAGACCAGCGTGCAGGGCAGCGCCACCGGCGACGCCGTCCAGGACGTGTGGCGCGAGGTGGCGGCGATGTGTGCCGACCAGCCGCCGACCGCCGCCGAGCTCGACCGCGCCAAGGCGGCGGTGGGGCGCGGTTATCCGCTCGGCTTCGAGACCGCGCAGCAGGTGGCGCGCGGCGCGGCGCAACTCGCGTTGCACCGCTTGCCGGACGATCACTTCGCGCGCTTCGTGCCGACGCTCGACGCCGTGGACGAAGCCGCGGTGGGCGCCGCCGCCGGCCGGCACGTGCGGCCCGATGCGTTGACTACCGTGGTCGTCGGCGATCACGCGTCGGTGAGCGCCCAGTTCGCCGCGCTGGGCGTCGAGGTCGAGGTCCAGCCCGAGGAGCGCGACGCGTGAGAGCGGCGCGCTTCCACCGTCACGGCGGTCCGGACGTGCTGGCCGTCGAGACGATGCCCGATCCGGCGGTGGCGCCGGGCCAGGTGCTGGTTCGCGTCCGGGCATGCGCGCTCAACCGTCTCGACCTGTGGCAGCGCCGCGGCCTCGACCGCATCGCCATTCCGCTGCCGCACGTCTCGGGGGCCGACGTGGCCGGCGAGGTCGTGGCAGCGCCGGGGGGCGAGCTGAATGCCGGCACGCGCGTGCTGCTGCAGCCGGGGTTGTCGTGCGGCCGCTGCGCCGCCTGCCTCGATGGCCGCGACAACGAGTGCCGCCGCTACGATGTGCTGGGCTACCAGAGCCAGGGCGGCTACGCCGAACTGGTCGCCGTGCCGGTAGTCAACGTCGTGCCAATTCCCGACCACGTGACGTTCGAGGCGGCCGCGGCGTTTCCGCTGACGTTTCTCACCGCGTGGCACATGCTGCTGACGCGGGCCCGCCTGCGCGCCGGCGACACCGTGCTGGTCGTGGCCGGGACGAGCGGCGTCGGCCAGGCAGCGATCCAGATCGCACGCCTGCACGGCGCCCGGGTGATCGCCACGGCCGGCAGCGAACGCAAGCTGGCGCGCGCCGCCGCGCTCGGCGCTGACGCCGTCGTCGATCACCACCAGCAGGACGTGGTCGCCGAAGTGCGCCGCCTCACCGACAAGCGCGGCGTGGACGTGGTGATCGAGCACGTCGGACAGGCGACCTGGGACCGCAGCGTGCGCGCGTTGGCCCCGGGCGGCCGGCTGGTGATCTGCGGCAACACCACCGGCTGGGACGCCGCCATCGACCTGCGGTTCCTGTTCTCGCGGCAGTTGAGCCTGCTCGGCTCCTACATGGGCACCAAGGGCGAGCTGCTGCAGGCGGTGCGGTTCCTGGCCGACGGCCGGCTCGCGCCGCTGGTGGACGCGGTGCTGCCGCTCGAGGCCGCCGCCGACGCGCATCGCCGCCTCGAGGCCGGCGACGTCGTCGGGAAGCTGCTGCTCGCCCCGTAGCCGTCGCCCGCCGAACGGGCGTTCCGGCGGCGGAGAAACAATCCGTGCGGCTCGGCCGTCTGATCCGGAGTCCGGGGGGTATGATCGCTCCTCGGACGGGCCCATGTCCGCTTCCACCTCCCGCACCAGCCGATTCCACAGCGTGAGCGTCAGCCTCATCGGCGTGGTCGGCGTGCTGGCCGCCGTGATTGCCGGCGCCACCATCTGGCTGCTGCTCACCGATCCGATCACCGTCGCCGAGGCCATCGACACCGGAGAGGTCGCGCCGCTCGTCCGCGAACTGGCCGACGTGCTCTACGAGGCGTTCGTGGGGCTCATCAAGTACCTCTAGCGGCTAGGGGCTCGCGGCTAGCGGCTAGGCCGGGTACGGTGTCTCACTATCCACGCCGTCGAGCCGACGCCTGTGGCGGGCAACATGATTTACTCGCCGCTAGCCGCTAGCCGCTAGCCGCGAGCCGCTAGTCAAGCGTCAGGGAGCACCCGTTCTACCGCGGCCGCGAACTGCAGCAGCTGCAGCGTGTGGCCGAAGGGGCCGACGAGCTGCAGGCCCACCGGCAGGCCCTGCGGCGTGGTGCCGCAGGGCAGCGACACGGCCGGCTGGCGGCCGAGGTTGAAGGGCTGCGTGAGGCGCAGCGTGGCGCTGCGCACGGGCTCGTCGCCGCCGGCCACCGGCACCGTCGCGGCGCCAATCGGCGGCGCGGCGATCGGCAGCGTGGGACACACCAGCGCGACGCGGCCCTCGAGCGCCTGGTCGATCTCGCGGGCGACGATCTCGCGGCCGCGCAGCGCCCGCACGTAGTCCTCGGCCAGCACGTAGCGGCCCATCTCGAGGCGCAGCCGCACGTTCGGCGTGTAGTCGCCGGGCCGGCGGTCGAGGGTGTCGGCGTGGTACGCCGCGGCGTCGCTGAGGACCAGGGGCAGATAGATCGCCGCCATGTCGGCGGCGTGCGGGATGGTCACCGGCTCGACGATCGCGCCGGCCTTCCGCAGCGCCTCGACACCGGCGCGGGCCGCGCGTTCGACGTCGGGGGCCATGCGCTCCCAGAAGTAGCCGTCGAGCAGGCCGACGCGGGCACCCTCGAGCGGCGCCGGCGTGAGCGTGGCGTCGGCGGCCGGGCTGCGGCCGGCCAGCACCTCGTGCAGCAGCCACGCATCGGTCACGGTGCGGGCCAGCGGACCGACCGTATCGAGCTGGCGGCTGAGCGGCACGACGCCCTCGGCGGGGATCTCGTTCCACCCGGGCTTCAGGCCGACCACGCCGCACAGCCCCGACGGGATGCGGATCGAGCCGCCGGTGTCGGTGCCGATCGAGGCGATCGACATGCCGGCCTTTACCGCGATGCCCGAGCCGCCGCTCGAACCGCCCGGCGACCGCGTGTCGTCCACCGGATGACGGGCGAGCCCGAACGCCGAGTCCTCGGTGGTCGTGCCGAACGCGAACTCGTGGAGGTTGGTGCGGCCCACCAGCACCGCGCCAGCCCGCCTCAGCCGCGCCGTCACCGGCGCGTCGGCGGCGGCGACGACGACCTTGCGGACGCGCGAGCCGGCGGTGTTGGGCAACCCGGCCTGGTCGATGATGTCCTTGAGCGAGATCGGAATGCCGTGCAGCGGCCCCACCGTGGCGCCGTTGGCGCGGGCCTGATCGGCGGCCCGGGCCGTGGCCAGCGCGGCGTCGGCGGTGACGGCCGTGAAGGCGTTCAACCGCGGATTCAGCGCCTCGATGCGGGCCAGGCAGCGCTCGGTGATCTGCTCAGACGTGATCGTCTTGCGCGCCAGGGCGTACCGCAGTTCGTCGATGGTCTCGCCGTTCCAGGCCATCAGCGGGCCTCCCGGCGCGGCGGCGCCGCGGCGTCGCGATCGGTGGCGTCGTTCCAGTCGCCGGCGCGCAACGTGCGCAGCGACTGCGCCAGCCCCTGCAGCAGCGGCTTCAACTCGGGCAGCCCGCGTTTCTCGGCATCGCCTTCCGCCGCCGCCAGCCATCGTTCCACGGTCATGTCGTCCCTCACCGTTGTGGTCCCCAGCCCCTAGCCCCTAGCCGCTAGCCGCTAGTCTTAATCGCCACCGCCACCCCGTCTCCCACCGGCAGCCAGCTCACCGTGAGGCGCGGGTCGGCGGCGAGACGGTCGTTGTAGGCGGCAATCGCCGCCGTGTCTTCGGCGTGGCGCCGCGGCGCGGCGACGAAGCCGGGCACCACTTCGCCGTCCCACAGCACGTTGTCGGTCACCAGCACGCCGCCGGGACGCAGCAGCGCGACGAGGCGGTCGAGCATCGGGCCGTAGGCGGCCTTGTCGGCGTCCTGGAACACCACGTCGAACGGACCGGCCAGCTTGTGCAGGTAGCGCTCGGCGTCGCCGACCATGACGGTGACGCGATCGTCCACGCCGGCCTCGGCCATGTAGGCGCGCGCCGTCGTCGCCCGCGCCGGATCGCGTTCCAGCGAGACCAGTAGTCCGGACGGCGGCAGCGCCGCCGCCATCCACAGCGTGGAGTAGCCGATGGCCGTGCCGATCTCGAGCACGCGCGTGGCGCCCATCGCCTGCACCAGCGCGTGCAGCAGGGCGCCGGTCAGCGGATCGACGACCGGCACGCCGTTGGCGCGGCCGTCGTCGAGGATCCGCGCGAGCAGCGGGTGCGGCGCCGCCGAGAGGCTGGTCAGATACGCGGCCACGGCCGGCGGCGTGATCAGGCTCATGGGCGAGTTCGAATTGTAGACTTGGCGTGTGCGACATACCAAGATCATCGCCACGCTCGGCCCGGCCACCAGCGACGACGCGTCGCTCGACGCGTTGATCGGCGCCGGTGTCGACGTCGTCCGCCTCAACTTCTCGCACGGCACGCACGACGCGCATCGCCGCACCTACGAGCGCGCCCGGGCCGCCGCGGCGCGGCTCGGCCGCCACCTCGCCATCATGCAGGACCTGAGCGGGCCCAAGATCCGCACCGGCCGGCTGGCCGGCGGCCAGCCGATCCCGCTGCACGAAGGCGACGTCCTCGAGATCGCCGCGGGCGATTTCGACGGCGGGCCCGGCCGCGTGTCGACGACCTACGGCGAGCTGGCGCGGGCGGTGCAGGCCGGCGACCGTCTGCTGCTCGACGACGGCCGCCTCGAACTGGCCGTCGAGGGCACCGACGGCACGACGATCCGCACCCGCGTCGTCGCCGGCGGCCGGCTGGGCGAGCACAAGGGCATCAACGCGCCGAAGGTGGCGCTGCCGGCCGGGGCGCTCACCCTCAAGGACGGCGAGGACCTGGCCTTCGGCCTCGCGCTCGGCGTCGATCTGGTGGCCCTCAGCTTCGTCCAGTCGGCCGCCGACGTGCGCGCGGCGCGGGCCATCGCCGTCTCGCACGGCGTCCCCGACGTGCCGCTGGTCGCCAAGCTCGAACGGCCCGAGGCCATCGCCCGCCTCGGCGAGATCCTCGACGTCGCCGACGCCGTGATGGTGGCGCGCGGCGACCTCGGCCTCGAGGTGCCGTTCGCGCACGTGCCGCGCGTGCAGAAGGACGTGCTGCGCACCGCCGGCGCGCGCGGCGTGCCAGCGATCGTCGCCACCCAGGTGCTCGAGTCGATGCGCGAGGAACCGCGGCCGACCCGGGCCGAGGTGAGCGACGCCGCCGGCGCCGTCGATCTCGGCGCGTCGGCGATCATGCTGGCCGGCGAGACGGCGGTCGGGAAGTATCCGGTGCGCGCCGTCGAGGCGCTGGACGCCATCGTCCGCGACGCCGAGGCCGACGGCCTGCGCGAGCCGATGCCGGTGCCGCGTTTCGTCGCCGGTGACGGCCCCTGGGACCACGCCGCGGCGCTGGCCGATGCCGCGGTGGCATTGGCCACGCGTGCCCACGCCGGCGCCATCGTTGCCGTGACCCACGAGGGCCGCACGGCCCGCATGCTGGCGGCGGCGCGGCCCGCGGCGGCGATCTACGCCGCCACCGACCGGCCCGAGGTGGCGCGGCGGCTGGCGCTATGGCGCGGCGTGTCGCCGCAGGTCGTCAGCCTGGACGGCGACGTCGATCAGGTGGCGGCGCGGGTCGTCGATCACCTGCGCAGCAGCGGCCAGATCACTGCGTCGAGCACGGCCGTGATCGTCAACGTGAGCCCGGACCTGGACCGCGGCGCCGCCAACTTCGTGCGGATTCGAAGGGCATGAGGTAGTCGGAATCGGTTGATCTGGTGATCTGGTGATCGGTTGATCTATCTGGGATGGACATCGTGCTCGGATGATCTGTCGATCTCGCGATCTGAGCGGCGTGCGAGCGCCGCAGATCGACAGATGCACGCAGCCGATCAACCGATCATCCGATCACCCGATCACCCGATCACCCGATCATTCGATCTCTCCGTCCGCGTCCTCTTCTCCGTCGAACACCTGCAGCTCGAAGATCGACCATTGCCGATCGCCGGCGGTGCCGCGCTGTTCGAGGCGGAGCCGCGACAGCACCGTCGGCGGCCAGGTGATGCGCACGCCGGGCGCGGCCGGCTCGAAGACGGCGCTGAGCGCGGTGGCGGTGACGGCGGCGTCGTCGAACAGGACCACTTCGCCGCCGTCGACGCCGGTGCCGATCACCCGCAGGTGATGCGGGTAGTCGCCGATCGCGTAGGGCAGCAGCTGCA
The DNA here is from genome assembly GCA_964442845.1 of uncultured Bifidobacteriaceae bacterium. Taxonomy (GTDB): domain Bacteria; phylum Acidobacteriota; class Vicinamibacteria; order Vicinamibacterales; family UBA2999; genus CAWAYR01. The sequence goes on from CAYUAX010000002.1 coordinate 106,949, forward strand.
GCTTGACGCCCGCCACCGGCCGCGCTCGCCGCAGCTGCACCTCGAGCCAGGTGTTGCCGTGCTGCGGGCCGGTCCACCGCGACCCCGGGTCGCCGTCGACGATACTGGGCAGGCGGTCGGGATTGTGCGAGACGCTCAACTGGTACTCGCTCGCCGGCAGCGCATCCACCCGCAGCGGCGGCTGGGCCGGCGGCGCCGGCCGCAACGAGAACACCACCGTCGTTCCGAAGTCGCGGATCGACTCGACCTGATCGACGTCGCGGCGCAGGAAGCCGAGCAGCTCGTCGATGTGGCCGCGGGCGTCGCTACGGTACTCGTCGAGGTGCATGACCACGTAGCGCCCGCCGACGGCGCGGATGATCGCCAGGGCGTCATCGACGGTGTCGAGCGTGGTCAACGGCGACGCCGCTCCCTGGAACAGCGTGATCAGCGGGGTGACGAACCCCGAACTGCCGTTGATGAGCGGCTGACGGTGGCGGAGCGCGGCCAGCTGGTAGCGCAGCGTCACCGAGGCGCCGGCGTCGGGGCGCTGAGCCTGGAAGTGCGTCGTGATCGGCAGCTCCAACACCGGGCCGCGCGGCTGACCGGCCAGCCACGTGTAGGCCGCGGTGGTCGAGGGGTCTTCGGCGGGAACCGGCACCACCCACGGGAACTGCCGCTGGGCCTCGACGGCGGCGACCAGCACGACCGCGGCCAGCACGAGCCGGCGCCGCGGCGCCGGGCCCGCGGCCAACGCGGCGACACCGATGCCGGCCAAGACCGCCAGCGCCAGCAGCACCGGCAACGCGAAGCGCGCCGGCGCGCGGAAGCCGTCGAACCCCGGCACCAAGTCGAGCAACGCACCGTAGGGACTGCCCATCCCGATGGGCTGCTCCCAGATCCGCGGCTCGGGACCGAGTGAGAGGGCGAAGGCGGCCACGGCGATGCCGGCGTAGAGCAGCGTCGTCGAGCGCAGCGTGCCGTCCAGGCGGCGGCGCAGCGCCATCCAGATTCCCACCGCCGCCAGGACCAGCACCGCGGCGCCCGGATAGACGGCGCGGTCGGCCGAAATTTCCGCCCACAACAGACGCGGCCGACTGTCGATCCAGACGCTCAGGTAGGACCGGACGTCCGCGCTGTATTGCCTGACGGTGTCGATGCCGTGCGCGAACCCCATGTCGTCCTGCACGCGGTCGTAGACGACCAGCACGGGCGTGAGCAGCAGCGCCAGCGCCAGGCCGCCGCCGATGATCTGCAGCAGCGGCACCGCGCCGAGCCGCGGGCGCCGTACGGCGCCCGCGTGCAGCACGATCAGGGCGATGGGCAGGGCGAGGAACACGCCCAGGTACATGTTCGACAGCGTCTGCAGGACCCAGCAGACGACGAAGCCGACCAGCGCGCGTCGCCGGCCGGAGTCGATGAAGCGGTGCAGCTCGGCGAGCGCCAGGACGCTCCACCCGCAGGTGAGCATCTGCACGCGCGCCACTTGGCTCGACACGAGGTACGGGCTGCACGCGAACAGCGCCCCAGCCACGAGCGCCGAGTCGATTCGGCCGGTCAGACGTCGCACGAGCACGTACATCGCGAAGCCGGCGAAGGCGTAGCCGGCCAGGAACGCGACGTTGTAGGTGAGCACGGCGTTGCCGGTGAGCCAATAGACCGGCGCGACGAACACGGCCACGCCGAGCAGGTGTTCCGAGTAGGCGAGCGTGTTGGGATGCGGATGGAAGATCGGCGCGTCCCACAGATCCCAGGGGTGCGAGACCATGGCTTCGCTGACCCAGCCCAGGATCCAGGCGTTCAGCATCGGATCGCCGAGATTGCCGGGCAGCGCGTCGGCGAGGTCGGGCAGCAACGCGGCGTTGAGCGCGAGCGTCAAGACGACGAAGCCAATCGCCGCCAGCCCCGTTGCCATCAATTCACGCCGCTGCACTTATTAATTTATACAAAAATATTTTTCATGAATAAAACAGAAAAGTGAAGATTTCGGCCGGAAAAGAGCCAGCTCGACCGTCCCGCGCTATCTGGAGAAGCGGCTGAGCCGGTACGGGACCAGCACGTCGACGTCGATCTGGTCGAGCAGTTCGAGGGCGACGAGCTGGCCGACCGCAGGCGCCAGCGTGATGCCGCTGTGCATGGCCGTCACGTAGATGCCGGCGGCGCCGGCGATGCGGCCGATCGCCGGCTGGCCGTCGGCGGGCAGGACGCGCCAACCGAGCGTCACGCGATCGAGCGTCGCGTCGGCGAGGCGCGGCAGGAACCGGCCCGCACCCTGGAGCAGGCGCTGGCCCATCGCCGGGCTGGTGTCGTGCGACGGCGACCCGCCGAAGTCCACGCCGGTGACGATCTCGCCGTTGGGCAACTGCTTGAGCGTCGCGCCAGGCGCGACGACCACCCGATCGATGAGGCGCGGCGAGGGCTTGGTGTGCGCGAGCAGGCCGGGCGAATCCTCCATCGGCACGGCGGCGCCCAGCTTGGCGGCCATTGCCGGCAGATCGACGCCGGTGGCGAGCACCACCGCATCGGCCGGCACGGCATCGCGGCCGATGGCGACGGCACGCACGCCGGCGCTGGTGACGTCGATGCCGGTGACCGTCGCCGGATAGCGCACCTCGGCGCCGTGGCCGCGCGCGGCGTCGAGCAGCAGCCGCGTCGCCGCCACCGGATCCACGGTGCCTTCCTCCTCGCAGAAGCTCGCCCCGTTCACCGGTCCCGGCGCCAGCCCGGGCACGAGCCGGCGCAACTCGGCGTCGTCGATCACGCGCGTAGCGTACCCCCACGCCTGCTGCGCAGCGACCGCGCGGCGCAGCGCCTCACCCCGCTCGGCGTCGGAGTGCCACTGCACCGTGCCCCCCCACTGCACCACCAGCCGCTCGCCGCCGAGCTCGTGTTGCAGTCGGCGCCAGCCGTGCATGCCGAGGCGGTTCAGCTCGTAGTAGCCGCGCGGACGCTTGGCGCCGGCGTTGATCCAGGCGAACGAGTTGGCGGTGGCGCCGGCGGCCGGCGCCGTCTTCTCCAGCACCGTGACGGCGGCGCCGCGCTTGGCGAGGTGATAGGCGATCGAGGCGCCGATGATGCCGCCGCCGACCACCACGATCCGTCGCGGGGCGCGGCCGTGCAGGCGCAGCGGCCGCACCGCGAGCGCCGCGGCCCCGGTACCGAGGGCGTGGAGGAACCGACGACGAGACCGGACAGGCATGGCGGAGGCCGCGGCGCCGCGACGACGCCGGCGCCCGGCATCATAGCGCGCGCGAGGCGACCCCCTGCGCCGGCCACGGCGTCGCGCCATCGGCGGCGACGACGCGATCGGCGGTAACGACCCGGGACGCCGCCGCGGCGGCGTGCTCGAACGACCACGGCGCGACCGCGGCCGCGTCGGGAATGCAGACGACCGGGCAGGGCAGCCCGTCCAGCGCGCGCGGGAAGCCGGGCCGCCACGGGGCCGTCCATTGCGCCGCCCGCACGAAGAGCAGGTCGGGGCGGCAGTTGCGCACCAGCCTGGCGGCGCCGCGGCCCAGGCCGTCGACGACCACGTCGACGTCGGGTGCCGCGCGACCCGCGCACAGCTGCTCGATTCGGGCCTCCGCCGCCGCCGGCACCAGCGGCGTGTCGGACGTGAGGACGGTCGCCAGCGTCCCGTCGTCGACCGGCGGCAGCACGGCCAGGACGTGCAGCCGCGCCCCCATCAACCGGGCGAAGCCGGCGGCTCGCTGCAGCAGAGGCGCCGGATCGGCGTCGAAGTCGAGCAGGCACGCCACGCCGCGAAGCGGGCGCCGGTAGTGTGCCGACGGGACCTCGGGTCCCACCGTCCACACGGGCAGGCCGGCGCGGGCAATCAGCCGCGCCCGGAACGACGGCCGGAGCAGGCGGCACGGTCCGCCCGGTGCCGCTGCCGGCGCCATCACCAGGTCGGCGCCCCGCCGGGCGCCGAGATCGGCGATCGCCCGGGCGGCGTTGGGGCCGGTCAGTTCCAGCCGCTGCACCCGGCACGGACCGGCGTCCGCCTCGAAGGCCAGCGCCGGGGGTGGGACTTCGCGTTCGCCGGCGACGTGGGCGACGGTGAGGTCGACGGCACACGCGGCGCTGAGTTGTGCGACGGCGTCGAACATCGACGCCGTCGAGCGGCCGTCGCTGGCCAGCAGGACGCGCAGATCGGCGGCACGCACGACCGCCTCAGTTCGTCTTGAGCCCGGCGCCAGCGGTAGTGCGCCCGAGCAGGATCTCGGCCAGGCCGACGCGGCGGCCGGCGTGCTTGCCGACCAGCAGCGGCAGCTCGGCACGCTCGATCACCTTCTCGGTGACCGAACCGAGCAGGATCGACGCCGAGCGGCTGCGCCCCCGCGTACTGAGGGCGATGCAGTCGGCACCGCACGCCTCGGCCTCCTCGAGGATGGTGTGGGCGACGTCGCTGCCCTGGATCGACGCCGGCAGCGAGAAGTAGCGGCCGCGGCCGACCTCGCCGCTGCGCTGGACGGCGGCCAGCCGCGAGACGACCTCGACGCCGTGGCGGTTGGCCTCGGTCAGCAGCTCCGCCATCGCCGCGCGCTGCGCCGCCTCGGTTTCGTGCCCGGCGAAGAGGTCGGTGGACTCGGGCGTCATGACGTGGAGCGCGGTGCAGCGGATCGACGGATCGGCCGCGACCAGGCTGGTCGCCCAGCGCAGCGTCTCGGCGGCGTCGGGCGAGAAGTCGAACGCGACCAGCAGGTGCGACACCGTTGCCGGCACGTCGTGGGGCAGGATGGCGACCGAGCACGGCGCCACCATGGCCAGGCGGGCGCCGAGCTTGCGCTTCTTGGCGCCGATGATCGCCAGATCGGCCTGGAACTCGGTGAGGTAGTCGAGCAGGCGGTCGCTGAGCGCGCCGTGCAGGACGTCGTACTCGGCCCGCGGCCCGAGGTCGGGCGCCGTGGCGGCGACATTGCCGCGCATCTCGGCGCGCAGGTCCGCGGCGTCGCGCGACCCGTCGGCGACGTGCACGAAACGCAGCGTGCGCGAGCCGCCGAGCCGGGCGAGCAGCGCGGCGTAGGTGATGAGGGCCTGGTCGCCAAGCGGCGAACCCAGGGCGACGACGATCTGATCGAAGGTGGGAGTCATCGGTGGCCTCAGGCGGGCAGCGGCTCGCCGGTCTTGACGCGCAGGCGCGGCGCCTCGCCGGGCTCCGGCAGGTGGCCGAAGCTGCGGCGGAACACCAGGTAGATGAACAGCGCCGACAGGACGCCGGTGAGGAAGTCGGTGGCCGGCACCATCACGGCGGTGTAGGCCATCAGCAGGCCGTGGGCGCGATCGGCGGCCCACACGTGCTTGATCTCGGCCGGCTTGACCATGTTGGTCGAGACCCACAGCAGGATGCCGCCGATGCAGGCCATCGGCACCAGGTTCAGGTACTGGGCCAGGTAGTAGGCGAGCAGCAGCTTGAGCACGGACTTGAAGTAGCCGGCCAGCGGTGTCACCGCGCCCGACTTGATGCTGGTCGCGGTGCGGGCCAGCGCGCCGGTGCACGGGAAGCCGTTGATCAGCGGGGTGACGATCTGCACCAGGCCCTGGCCCCAGAACTCCTTGTCGGGGTTGAACGGCGTGCGGCGGTTGCCGGCCAGGCGGTCGGCCATCGACGAACACAGCAGGCTCTCGATCGCCGAGACGAAGACGATGGCGAACACGAAGTAGGCCATGTCGACGAGCATCTCGCCCGACACCGCCGGCAGCGACGGCAGGGTCAGCACGAAGAAGTCGTTGGGAATCTCGCCGTAGCGATCGGCGATCAGGGTGAGGCCGGCGCCGCGGAACAGCGTCGCGCCGAGCACGGTGGCGGTGCCGAGGGCGATCAGCGGCGCCGGGATGAAGATCGACACCCGCAGCAGATACCGCGTGACCAGGAACGTCATCAGGCCGATGAACAGCGCCGCGACGTTGACGTTGCCGATGTTGGCAGCCAATCCGTTGGCGACGCCGAGCAGGCCGCTCTGCTCGAAGCGCACGCCGAGAATCGAGTCGAGGTTGGTGAGCGCGATGGTGATGCCGATGCCCACCGTGAAGCCGACGACGATCGAGTTGGGGACCAGCTTGACGATGCGGCCGGCGCCGAACAGGCCCATGATCATCAGGATGACGCCGGCGATGCCCGAACACAGGATCAGGAACCCGTGGTCGTACTTGGCCATCAACGCCGCGATCACCGGGATGAACGCCGCGGTCGGCCCGTAGACCTGATACTTGGAGCCGCCGAAGGTGCGGCCGACCAGACAGGCGATGGCGCCGGCGATGATGCCCTGCTCGGGCCGCATCCCCATCGCCATCGCGAACCCCATCGCCATCGGGATCGCCGTCATCGCGACGATCAGGCCGGCGCTGAAGTCGCGGTAGACGGTGGACTTCCAGTTGTGCCGCTCGAGGTCCTCGAAGCGGCTGTCGAAGATGGTCATGAACAGCTTGAGACGGTCGAGCATCGCGGCAACACTCCGGGCTGGGACGACGGCCGGCGCGCCTGTGGCCCTGGACAGCGGCGCGGCTGGCGGCTGGGGCGGACCCGGCGGCCGCGTGTCGGTGTCGGCGCGACCGGCGGGTCACGCGCACCAGCCGATCGCAGGCTAGCGGCGCATCGCGCCGTCGACGCGCTATCGATCGGCACTCATTCGGCGTACGGCCGCGCCGGCGATGCGTCCAGGCGATGTATCGCCGGCGGCGGTGCGGCTATCTTTCGGCCATCGTGGTTGGCCGGACGCGGCGCTGCGGGCAAAATGAGTCGATGCCCACCCGGCTGACCGTGTTCGGCGTGCCGATTCCCGAGCAGGCGATCGAACGGCGGCGCGTGCTGCCGGCGGCGCTGTTGCTGATCGGCGCGCTGATCGCCGTCGAGTGGTACTTCAGCTTCGACTTCTCGCTCGGCGTCCTCTACACGATTCCCGTGCTGATGGCGTCGGCGGCGCTCAACCGCTGGCAGATCGTCGCTTTCGGCGTGTTCGCGGCGCTGGCCCGGGCGCCGTTCACGCCGGCGGCGTCGAGCCTGGAGTTCCTGCTCAAGTTCGCGATGGCGACCATCGCGTATACCGGCACCGGGCTGCTGCTGGTCGAGATGAGCAACAGCCGCCGCCGGCTGCTGGAGGCCTATGCGAAACTGCAGTTCGAGCAGCAGCTGCGCCGCCGCGCGCAGGAACAGCTGCGCACGCTGGTGGAGAGCAGTCCGGCGGCCATCCTCACCCTCGATGCCGGGGTCCGCGTGCTGGCCGCCAACCGCGCCGCCGAGACGCTGCTCGGCGTGCCGGTCGGGACGCTGATCGGCAGCCTCGTCGACGAGCAGCTGCCGATGTTCGCCAACGCCCTGCGCGCCGCCGACAGCCACCGCCAGATCCGCGCCTCGGTCACCGGCTGGGCGCGGCGCGGCCACGACCAGCAGTTCCCGGTGCAGGCCTGGTTCTCGGTCTACGGCCACGGCGCCGACCGCTGCCTGGCGGCCATCGTCGTCGACATGTCGGAGGAGGTACGCGACCGCGAGCGCGAGAACTTCCAGCACCTGCTCGACTACAACCGGCTGCTCGCCAGCGCCGTCTCGCACGAGATCCGCAACCTGTGCTCGGCGATCGCGGTGGTGTGCTCGAACCTCGACCAGCGGCTCGACGTGCGGGGCAGCGCCGACTTCGACGCCCTGACCCGGCTGGTCGACGGCCTGACCGAACTGGCGTCGCTCGACCTGCGGGGGGCGCCGGCCGGCGGCGATCGCGCCGCCGACCTGCGGGCGGTGATCGACCAGCTGCGCGTCGTCATCGAGCCCGACTGGGACGAGATCGGCGGCGTCGTCCACTGGGACGTCCCGACTCAAGTGCCGCCGGTCGCCGCCAGCGCCCACGCGCTGCTGCAGATTCTCCTCAACCTGTGCCAGAACAGCCTGCGCGCCGTCGAACGGCAGCTCGAGCCGCAGCTGACCGTGGCGGTCGAGTCGGCCGGCAGCGACGTCGCGATCACCGTCACCGACAACGGCAGCGGCGTCGCCGCGCCGGAACAGCTGTTCCACCTCCACCCGCCGCGTCCGGATACCGACGGCAGCGGCCTCGGGCTCTACATCTCCCGGGAGCTGGCCCGCAGTGCCGGCGGCGACCTCCAGCACGTGCCGACGCCGCGCGGGGCCACGTTCCGGGTGGTGGTGCCGCAGGCGCGACGCGTGGAGGCCCAGCGCCGTGCCAGCTAGCGCGACGCGGCCGATCCGGCTGCTGCTCGTCGACGATCACGCCCTGTTCCGCGACGGGCTGGCCCGGCTGCTCGCCGCCGCCGCCGACTTCGCCGTCGTCGACGTAGTCGGCACCGCCGCCGCCGCGCTCGACCTGCTGCGTGACCGCGAGGTGGATGTCGTCCTGCTCGACTACGCCCTCGACGACGAGACCGCGCACACCGTGGTCCAGGCGCTGCGGGCTGCCGGGTTCGCCGGCCGCATCCTGCTGGTGACCGCCGGCCTGCCCGATCGCGAGGCGCGCGAGATGATTGCCGCCGGGGTCGCCGGCATCTTCCACAAGCAGCACGCCGCCGACGAGCTCAAGCGCAGCATTCGCGAAGTGTTCGAGGGCAAGGTGCTGATCGACGAGCACTACCTGCGTCAGCTGGTGCGCGACGCCGCCGGGGACGAGGCGCCGGCGGTGCGGTTCACCGACCGCGAGCGGCTGATTCTCGGCTACCTGATGGAAGGCCTCGCCAACAAGGAGATGGCGGTCCAGCTCCACCTCTCGGAGAGCGCGGTGAAGGCGGCGCTGCAGGTGCTGTTCAACAAGACCGGCGTGCGCACGCGCAGCCAGCTGGTGCGCGTCGCGCTGGAGCAGTTCGGCCGCGACCGCTGACCGCCGTGAGCCGCTGGCCGCGAGCCGCCAGCCGCTGGACGGGCCTCAAATCGTGGCGCCGCGGTGCGCCGTCGCGCCGGTCGCGAAGCGATCGACGGCGAAGGGCGTCACGTCGAAGGTGCGGCTGGCGCCGAAGCGCACGATCTCCGACACCACCAGTCCGGTGGCCGGCGACATCATCAGCCCGTGGCCGCTGAAGCCGGCGGCGAGGATCAGGCCGGGCAGCGCCGGATGCTCGCCGATCACCGGGTCGTGGTCGGGCGTCATCTCGTAGAGGCCGGCCCAGCCGTGCACGTCCGAGACGTCGGCCAGCGCCGGCATCCGCCGCACCAGCGCCGGGTAGAACTCGTGCTCCCAGCGCGCGTCGTCACACGCGAAGTTCTCGCCGGGCGGCTCGTTCCACCGGGTGAAGGCCAGCGTGATGCGATCGGGATCGCCGGGGGCCACCGGGTCGTCGTGCCGCCAGTGGATGCCGCCGGGATCGATCACCATCGGAAAGCGCGTCGGCCACGGGCGCGGCAGGGTGCAGCGGAAGAGCAGCTGGCGTACCGGATCGACCGGCACGGCCAGCCCGGCCAGTGCGGCGACGCGGCCGGCCAGCGCACCGGCGGCGTTGACCACGACCGGCGTGGCCACGGCGTCCCCCGTGGCCAGTCGCACGCCGGTCACGCGCCCGGCGGTGACGTCGATGCCGACGACCTCGTCGCGCAGGTACTCGGCGCCGGCGGCCAGCGCCGCGGCGCGCAGCCCGAACAGCACCTCGCGCGGGTTGGCGTAGCCGTCGTCGGGCCCGAACAGCCCCCAGCGGATGTCGTCGAGGGCGAGGCCGGGCACCAGCGCCTCGATCTCAGCCAGCGACAGGCGGCGCTGGACCGCCCCGGCGGCGTCTTGCGCGGCGGCGCGCGCCTCGAGCGCGGCGCCGTTGGCGTCGTCGGCGAGGAAGAGATACCCGCGCGGCCGGAACCACGCCCGCGGCGTGTGGTCGGGGGTGCGCATGCGCTCGTCGAACTCGCGCCACAGCCGCACGCTGTGCTGTACCATCTGCACGCACACCGCCGACCCGAACTGCTGGCGGATGCCGCCCATCGCCAGGAACGACGACGCGCGCGCATAGGTGGGATCGCGCTCCACGACGACGACGCGGCCGTCGAACCCGTCGCGCCGCAGCTGCCAGGCCGCGGCCGAGCCCACCACGCCGCCGCCGACGATGACGACGTCGGCGGTCCCGGCGGTCATGGCCGCGCCTGCTTGATCGTCTTCACGCGGTAGAGCCACTCGTGCTCGAGGTAGTCCTTGAGCGTCTCCAGCGCGTTGGTCCAGCCGGCTTGGGTCAAGGCGAAGTAGCGGCGCCAGCGCGGGCCGTCGTCGCCGGCGCTCTGCCGCACGGTCACTCGCGTCGTCGTCGGGTCGGCCTCTGGCTCGCAGCGGATCTCCAGGGCCATCGGTCCGAGGGGCTGGCCCTCCGGCGGCTGCCAGTACACGTCGGCCAGCAGCAGCGCCCGGTCCGGCGTGCAGTCCACCACGGTGCCGTGCAGCGTGCCGCCCAGCCGGCCGAGCACCTCGTCCTCACGTTCGCTCGCCGGCCACGTCACGGCGTACGGCCCGGTCGGCCGCAGCACGGCCACCGACCGCTCCACCGCCCACCAGTAGCCCAGGTCGTCCTGGGCGAGAAAGGCGCGAAACGCCCGATCCGCCGCCGCGCCGACGACGATCGACACCGTGAATCCCGGCTTTCCGGCGGGCGGCTTACTCATAGAGCAGGAACGGCGCGCGCAGCGTCCGGAAGCGTGCCTCGTCATCGCCCCACGTCGCCGCCAGCGTCTCGGCGGTGGCGCCGGCCTCGAGCCCCTCGCGCAGCCGGCTGCTCCCGGCGAGGATGTCGATCGGCTGCAGGCGGGCCTCGTATTCGTACGGGGGCGGCCGCCACGCGAACGCCGCCGGGTCGGCGCGGCGCAGTTCTTCGATCACCGCGACGCCGGTGACGACCGGCCGAAACGCGCGTCGATCGGTGACGTGGATCTGGCAGCCGCCGCAGGTGGTGCGGGCGTGCTTCTGGAACGTCGGCTCGAACACCGCCGGCCGGAACACCACGCCGGGCAGCCCGTGCGCGTGCAGCCGATCGGCGAAGCGCTCGGCGTGCACCCACGGCGCCCCGACCAGCTCGAAGGGCCGGGTCGTGCCGCGGCCCTCGGAGGCCAGCGTGCCTTCGAGCAGCACGGTGCCCGGGTAGACGACGGCCGAGTCGAGGGTCGGCATGTTGGGCGACGGCATCACCCACGGCATGGCCACCTCGTCGCCGAAGGCGTCACGGTGCCAGCCCGTCATCGTCACCACCTCGAGCCGGGCGCCCAGCGCGAAATGCTCGTTGAACAGCCGGGCGATCTCGCCGATGGTCATCCCGTGCCGCATCGGGATCGGGAACTGCCCGACGAACGACTCGAAGCCGGGCACCAGGGTCTCCCCTTCGACCGCGACGCCGCCGATCGGGTTGGGCCGGTCGCAGACGATCACCGGCACGCCGTGGCGCGCCGCGGCACGCAGGCAGTTGGCCAGGGTGTAGATGTAGGTGTAGATGCGGGCGCCGATGTCCTGCAGATCGACGATCAGCACGTCAAGCCCGGCCAGCATCGCGGCGGTCGGTTCCCGCGTCTCGCTGTAGAGCGAATAGACCGGCACCTGCCGCACCGCGTCGCGGCCGTGCGGCGACTCGATCATGTTGTCCTGCAGATCGGAGCGGAAGCCGTGCTGGGGCCCGAAGATGGCGGCGAGCGTGACGCCGTCGGCGGCACGCAGCCGATCGACGACGTGGACCAACTGGCCGTCCACCGAGGCCGGGTTGGCGACCACGCCGGCCCGCAGGCCGGCGAGCCGGCCCGAGGCGAGCAGTCGCGTCGATCCGAGCGTCACCGCCATGGCGTGCCGATTATAGTGGGCGGGAGGTACGTGGCATGCTCGGCTCCCGCCCGATGTCCGACTGGATCCGCCAGTACGCGGAGAGCCATCAGCACCCGCTGAATCGCTGGCTGCACACCGTCGGCATCCCGCTGATCGTCGGGTCGCTGGCGCTGGCCGCCGCGGCGCCGTGGTGGCCCGGGCTGTGGTGGCCGGCGGCGTCGCTCTTCGTGACCGGCTGGGCGCTGCAGTTCGTCGGCCACGCCGTGGAAGGGAAGCCCCCGGAGTTTTTCAAGGACTGGCGCTTCCTGTTCGTCGGCGTGCGCTGGTGGCTCGCCAAGGTCCAGGGCAAGGCATGACGCGTCCGCCGCGCCTGGCGCTGGCCCTGGTGCTGGCTGCCTGTCTCGCGCCGCTCGTCGTCGGCGCGCCGCTGATGGAGGACGACGAGGGCCTGCACGCGGCGATCGCCCAGGAGATGGTCGAACGCGGCGACTGGACCGTGCCGCGGCTGCTCGGCGAGCCGTTCCTCGACAAGCCGATTCTCTACTTCTGGCTGCAGGCGGCGTCGATCGCCGCATTCGGCGCGTCGGAGTTCGCGGTGCGGCTCCCCGGCACGCTGGTCGCCCTGGCCGGCGCGGCGGCCACCGGCTGGCTGGCGCGCGGGCTCGCCGGGCCAGTCGTCGGCTGGTGGGCGGCGGCGTTCTACGCGACGATGCTGCTGCCGTTCGGCGTGTCGCTGTCGCCGCTCCACGACCTGGTGATGGTGCCGCTCGTCGTCGTCGCGATCGGCGCGTATTGGCACGCCCGCCATGCGGCGGCTACGGCGGCGGTGGTGCGCTGGACCCTCGTCGCCGGCGTCGCGCTGGGGCTGTCGATCCTCGGCAAGGGGCTGACCGGCATCGGCCTGGCGGGCGTCGGCGTCGCTGCGTGGCTGGTGTGGACGCGCGCCCTCTCCTGGCGGCTGGTGGCGGTCGGTGCGGCATCGCTGGTGCTCGCCGCGGCGATCGCCTGGCCGTGGTACGCGGCCATGGAGCAGGCGTCGCCGGGCTACCTCGAGTACTTCTTCGCCGATCGGCATCTCGGCGGCGTCACCAGCGATACCCAGCGTCACGCCGGGCGCCCGATCTGGTACTACCTGCCGATCGTCGTCGCCGGGACGCTGCCGTGGAACGTCGCGCTGTGGCGCCGTCCGCGCCCGGCTGGCGATGCCGAGCGGCTGCTGTGGGCGTGGCTCGTCGCCGATCTCGTGGTGCTCAGCCTCGCCGGGTCGAAGCTGGCCACCTATGTGCTCCCGGCGCTCCCGGCGGTCGCCGTGCTGGCGGCGTCGCGCCTGGCCACGCCGGCCGTCACCGCACCCGGACGACGCGGCTGGAGCCGACTCGACGGGGCGGCCGTGGCGATGGCCGTCCTGGGTCTCGTCGCCGCGCCGGCGGTCGGCGCGTGGCTCGGCCGGTTCGCCGCGCCGGCGTTGCCGCAGCTCCTCGTCGGCCTCCTGCCGGTGGCCGTGTTCGTGGGGACGCGCCGACGCTGGCCCGACGACGCGCCGGGCCGACTCCTCGCCGTGACCGCGGCGGCGCTGCTGGCGGTGGTCGTCGGCGCCGTGCCGCAGGTGGCCGGCCGCCTCACCGCGCAGCCGCTGGCGGCGGAGATCAACCGCCGCGGCGCGGTGCCGTCGCGCCTGCTGATCGTCGACGAGGGCATCGGCTCGTTCGTGTTCTACCTGCATCCCGAACTGCGCCGCACGCTCGCCACCGCGCAGGTGCAGCGCATCTCGCGCTTCTCGCTGGCCGACGTGCCGCCGGCGCCGGGGACGATGGTGGCGGTGGCGGCGGACCGCCTCCCCGGCGTCGTCGAACTCTACGACCTGCCCGGCCAGCCGCCACAGCCGTCGCACGGCTTCGAACTGCGGCCGCTCGACGACTTCCATCCGCGCGCGACCGCCGAACCCTGACCGTTGCGTCCGATGACCCGCCGGACGCATGCTGGGCACATGCCCCTGGCTCCGACCCGTGTCGTCGCCCTGCTGCTCGCCACCGCTGCCGTGCACGGCGCCTGCCTCGGCGGTGGCGGCCGCGTGGTCCGCACGCCGGAGGCGCCGGCGGCCGCCGCCGATCCCGCCCGGTCGGCTCTCGAAGGGCAGTGGACGCTGGTGGCGCTCGAGACCGCATCGGGCCCGCGCCGCGTCAGCGGCTTCCTGCGCTACGACCGGTTCGGCAACATCACGGTGCGCGCCGAGATGGCCGCCGACGAACCGGCGGCGCGGCCGCCGCGCACGGTGGTGGTCGACTTCACGGCCAAGGCCACGCCGACCGACGGCCAGTTCGACTTCGTCGGCCTGCAGAGCGCCGAGGACGCCGATCGCTTCGCGCCGGACGCGGCGCGAATGGACGACTGGCGGATGTACCAGGTGGACGGCGACACGCTGCGCCTCTCGGTGCGCGGCGGCGCCGCCACGCTGGTCTTCCAGCGCGCGCGCTGATGGCGTCGTCCGACGCCCCGGCCATGCAGTACACGACGCTCGACAGTCCGATCGGCCCGTTGCTGCTCGCCGGCGACGCCCAGGCGCTGCGGCTGTTGTGGTTCGTGCGCGGCCGTCAGGTCGTGACGCCCGATCCGTCGTGGACCGAGGCGCGGCCGCCGTTTCGCGACGCCATCGACCAGCTGAGGGCGTACTTCGCCGGCCGGCTGCGCACCTTCGAGCTGACACTCGACCCGGCGGGGACGCCGTTCCAACAGCGCGTGTGGAAGGCGCTGCTGGACATCCCCTACGGCGAGACGGAGAGCTACAGCGCCCTGGCCCGGCGCATCGGCGACGTCAAGGCGGTGCGCGCCGTCGGTCTGGCCAACGGCGCCAACCCAATCTCGATCGTCATCCCGTGCCACCGGGTGATCGGCGCGAACGGCTCGCTGGTCGGCTACGGCGGCGGGCTGCCGAACAAGCGCGCACTGCTCGACCTGGAGCGAGGACAGCAAGCTCTGCTGTAGGTGGCGTCAGAGCCCGTCCGGCCACGGCCGTGCCGTGGCAAGATGCCTCTGGCGCGCGGCGCGGGAGGGGACGATGCGGCAGGGAACCTGGACTCGGTGGACGCGTGGGGTGTTGCTCGCTGCCATCGCGATGGCGCCGACGCTGGTCGCTGCCTGCAGCGGCGGGGCGAATGGCAACGGCCGGCCGCACGTGGACCACATCACGCTGCCGCCGCACAAGACGTGGCGCGTCGTCTCGGTGCAGCCCTACGAGGGGCTCGAGGAAGTGGAGCTGGTCAAGGTCGACTGGCCCAACCCGCAGGAGCCGACGTTCGCGTTCGCGTTGACCCGCGAGGGGCTCAACGTCGGCGCCGGCGTGTGCCTCGACCACATCGTCGAGATCGACACCTTCTGGGCGCACCCGATCCCCGAGGGCGGCTGCGAGAAGCTGCCGACGAAGTAGCCGCCGGTCAGCGCGCCGCGCAGTCGGGGCTGGCGCCGCCGTTCTTGCGCAGGAAGTCCACGTAGTAGGCGGCGTACTGCGTCGCCTGACGCCGATCGGCGTCCTCGGGCAGGAACGCGGTGATGGCGCGTGTCCACGCCTCGGCACAGGCCGACGCCGCGCCGTCGCCGGCGGCGCAGCCGCGGAACGCGGCGAACGCCGTGCGGTAGACGTCGAACTCGTCGCGCGTCATCGGCGGCCCGTGTCCCGGCACGGCGAGACGGAACGGCGTCGCCCGCACCTGGTCGAGGGCGGCTTCCCAGCGCGCCGGGCAGGCGGTCTCGAAGAACGGCGCCGGCACGGTCACCAGATCCCCCAGGATCGCCACGCCGGTGGCGCCGTCGTACAGCCAGATGTCTGCCGCGCTCACCGCGCCGTCGGTGACGTGGACCGACAGCGGCCGCCCGGCGATGCGCCGCTCCCCGGTCGTGTCGATCGCGACATCGGGGCGCAGCGCGTCGGGCGTCTCCATCGTCGCCAGGAAGATCGCCGTCTCCTCACGACGGAGTGGATGCGTCTCGGGCGGGCGCTCGCGCGCCGCGGCCAGATTCCGGGCGATGAACCCACCCGGCGCCAGCGCCCCGATGACGGCACTGGTCGTATAGAGGCGCGCCGCCGGATACGCCGCCTTCAGCCGGACGTTGCCACTCGAGTGGTCGAGGTGCCAGTGCGTGTTGACGACGGCGGCGATGGGCCGCTGGCGGGCGCGGGCGACGGCCAGGATGGCGTCGCTGTGCCAGGCATGGCGGCCGGTGTCGACGACGACCAGTCCGTCGGGCGCCTCGAGGATCACCGTGTTGCCGTCGGGGCCGCGGTCGGGCAGCATGGCGCCGGGCACGAGGGTGGTGCCGGGCGCGATCTCGCGCGCCGGCGGCGCGGTTGGCCCAGGCGGGGCCGGCTGCACGAGGGCGACGGCGACGACGGCGGCGAGGACGCGCAGCATGTCCGCCGGCCAATCTACCAGCGGAGGCGCCGCGGCGGTCGTCGCGACGGCGAGATCGCGGGGACCGGCGGCGGGCCGGGACACGTGTCCTGCGGTTCGTCACGCCAGCGGCACGCCGGCTGTGTAAGCTTCGCGGCGGAGGGTTCGCCCCATGTCCGTCTCGCGCCGCCGCTTCCTGTCCGGCACCACCCTGGCCGCTGCCGCCGTGCCGTTCGTCGATCTCGTGCGGCCCGAGGCCGCCGCCGCGCGCCAGGCCGCTACCACCCGCGGAGTGTTCCGGCACGGCGTGGCCAGCGGCGACCCCCGTGCCGATCGGGTGCTGTTGTGGACGCGCGTGAGCGGCGCGGCGCCGACCGCGGCCGTGGCGGTGCGCTGGACGCTGGCCGCCAACGCGAGCTTCACGCAGGTCGTCGCCCGTGGCGAGGTGCCGACCGGCGCCGCCCGCGACTTCACCGTCAAGGTGGACGTCGCCGGGCTGACGCCGGCGACGACTTACTACTACCGCTTCGACGCGCTGGGCAGCCGATCGCCGGTGGGGCGGACCCGCACGCTCCCGGCTGGCGCCACGGCGCGCGTCCGCATCGCACTGGCGTCGTGCTCGAACTACCCGCACGGCTACTTCAACGTCTACGGCCGCATCGCCGAGCGCACCGACGTCGACGTCGTGCTGCATCTGGGCGACTACATCTACGAGTACGAGCAGGGCCGCTACGCCGACGCGGCGTTGAGCGATCGCGCCGTCGATCCGCCGCACGAGATCACCGCCCTGGACGACTACCGCAAGCGCTACGCGCTCTACCACACCGACCCCGACCTGCAGGAGGCGCATCGCCAGCACCCGTTCATCGTCGTGTGGGACGACCACGAGATCGCCAACAACACGTGGCGTGACGGCGCCGAGAACCACCAGCCGGCCGACGGCGACTTCCGCGCCCGCCGCGATGCCGCGTATCAGGCGTTTCTCGAATGGCTGCCGGTCCGCGACACGGGATCAGCGCGCCAGCCGCTCATCTATCGCTCGTTCGCGATCGGCGATCTCGCCGACCTGGTCATGATCGACACCCGGCTCGCCGGCCGCGACCTGCAGGTGGCGCGCACCGACGTCCTCGCCGTCGAGGACCCGCGGCGCACGCTGCTCGGCGCCGCGCAGGAAGGCTGGCTCGACGGCGAGCTGCGCGAGTCGACGCGCGCGGCGACGCGCTGGCAGATCCTCGGCCAGCAGGTGATGTTCGCGCCGCAGACGCCGTACAACACCGCCGCCGGCAACCCCGATTCCTGGGACGGCTACCGGGTGTCGCGGTCGCGCGTCTACGACATGGTCGAGCGCCACAGGGTGGAGAACCTGGTCGTGCTGACCGGCGACGTCCACAGCGCGTGGGCCTACGACCTGCCGCGGCAGATCACCGACGCCTACGATCCGGCCTCGGGCCGCGGTTCGCTCGGCGTCGAGATCGTGTGCCCGGCGGTGTCGTCGCCCAGCCCCTACCAGGGGCCCGAAGGCGACGCCCGCCTCGCCGAGACGCCGAAGACGCGGCCGCACCTGAAGTTCCTCGACGGCAAGTCGCGCGGCTACGTCGTGCTCGACGTCACGCGGCAGCGCCTGCAGGCCGACTGGTGGTTCGTGCCGGCGGTGAACGTGCGGACCACCGAGCAGCGCTTCGGCAAGGGCCTGGTGTGCGAGGCCGGCAGCCGCCACCTGGTCGAGGCGGGTGCGCCGATGGCCGCGGCCACCGGCGCGGACCCGGCCTGATCTCGCCGTGCCGCGTCGCGACGGCTAGAAGCCGATCCCGACGTTGGCCCGGAACGTCGGGATGAAGGTGAGGTCGAAGGCGTCGGGGTCGGCGTTGAGCAGGCGCTTCAGGCCGCCGCCGACGCCGAGGTAGAAGTGCTCGTTCAGCATCCAGCTGCGGTTGGCGTCGAAGCCGACGCCGAAGTACGACCCTTGATCGGGAATGCGCGTGAAGCCGGCCTTGACGCCGAACGAGAAGCCCGAGAACGCCGGCCCGCCGGGGTAGTAGCGGAGGAACACATCGCCGTTGACGTAGCGCTCCTCGCGCTCGACCTCTCGCCGGTCGAACGGGTTGGTCGCGGATACCGTGTAGTCGTAGGTGGTCACCGTCGCGGTGGAGCCGCCCACGCCATACGTGACGTGCTCGGCGGCGCGAATTTCGTACTCGGCGTTGAAGAGCTCGAGCAGCACGCCGAACGGGTTCGCCGACAACACCTGGCGGGGAGCGGCGGCCGCGGGGGGGATCTGGTCCGGCGGCGCGAGCTCCTGCGCGGCGGCCGGGTGGGCGAGGACGGCGACGAGGGCGATAGCCGACAGCGGTCTGCGCATGACGAACCTCCACCGGCGACGCTACCGGCCGGCGGCGGCGAAGTCGTGCCACGCCCGGTGAGAAACCGTGAGGGACGCGTCAGGCGGCGCGCGAAGCGAGGCGCGCGGCGAGGCGCGCGAAGCCCGACTCGCGGCGCAACGGCGCGAAGATGGGGTCGGCCGGCAGGCTCCAGCCGGTCGGATCGGGTACGGCGGTCGTCAACGCCCGCTCGGCCAGCGCGAGGCCCTCGGCGCCGCGACCGCTCCACCCATGGGCGGCGGCCAGGAGCATGGCGTGCTCGCTGTGTTTGCCGGCCGCGGCCATCGCCGCACACGCGGGGGCGACACGGGCCACCGCGTCGGCGCGCTGGCCGGCGGCGATCGCGGCACCCAGCGCGGCGCGGCCGTGCCCGGGCGAGGCGGCGTCTGCGGCCGCGAAGGCGGTGGCCGCGGCGGCCGGATCGTCGAGTGCCAGGCAGGTGAAGCCGCGGGCCTCGTGCGCCAGGACGCGGCACTCGCGCGCGTAGATGGTGGCAGCCCGGTCGGCGGCGTCGGCCTCGGCGGTGAAGTCGGCAATCGCGTCGGCGAAGCGCCCCACGGCGGCGCGCGTCAGGCCGCGAATCCACAACAGCCCGCTCGAGGGGTACAGCGATCGGTCCGGCTGCGCCAGCTGCGCCGCCGCGCCCCGGGCGGCGGTCTCGGCCGCGAAGTCGAACGACTGGCGGGCGATCAGGACCATCACGGCCAGGGTCTGGGCGCCAGGGAAGCCGGGCAGCAGCGCCTCGGCGCGCTCCACCGATCGCAGCCGCTCCTCGCCCCACGTGCACACCGCGGTGCGGTAGTGGTGGCGCCAGTTGCGCGGCTCGAGCGACACCGCACGGCGCAGCGCGGCGCGGGCCTCTTCGACCCGTCCGGTCGCGGCCATTGCGTAGCCGAGCGCCGCCCAGCCCTCGCCCAGCGTCGGGTCGAGGTCGGTGGCGCGCGTCGCGGCGGCGACGGCGGCGGCGAGGGCGTCGAGGTCGGGGACGTTGTCGACCCGCGTCGCTTCGTAGCGGAAGACGTGGGCGTTGGCCAGCCCGGCGTAGCCCGGGGCGTAGTGCGGCGCGCCGGCGACCGCGCGGCTGAAGGCCTCGATCGCGCCTGGCAAGTCCGCCGTACTCAGCGATTCCAGCGCCGAGCGGCCGCGTTCCCAGGCGACGAACGGCTCGAGGCCAGCCACCTCGTCCGACACCGGCACGACACCGGCGTGGGCGGCGCCGGCGGCCGGCGCCTCCTCGGCGACCGGGGCCACGAAGCGGTAGCCGCGGCGCGCCATGGTCTGGATGTAGGTGGCGGCGCCGGCGTCGTCGCCGATCGCCTTGCGGATGTCGGCGACGGCGCGCGTGAGGGTGTTGTCGGTGACGTTGACGTCGGGCCAGAAGCGGTCCAGGAGCAGCTCGCGGGTCACCAGTTCGCCGCGCGCCTCGGCCAGGCAGGCCAGCACCTGGACGAGCTTGGGCGACAGCGGCACCATCGCGCCCTCCCGTGACAGCACGTAGGTGCGACGATCGAGCCGGAACGGCCCAAAGGCGAGGAGCACGGCCGGATTGTAGCGAGCCCGGCCGCCGTCACGACGTCCAAATCATGAGCGCGAAAGGGTCACATCATGCCAAATGGGCATGAATATTCATGCGGCCCTGTATGCCCGGCATGACGACACCGTATAATCCGCCCTGGCTGGCCGTGTTCGCGCCGAGTCTCTCGCGTGAGCAAGTCGCCGAGAGGACCGCATGCAGCGATCGAACGTCGCCGACCCGTCCTACTACCACAAGGTGGTGGACTGCCAGTGGGGCTGTCCCGCGCACACCAACGTCCCCGAGTACATCCGGCTGATCGCGCAGGGGCGGTTCGCCGACGCCTACATGCTCAACCGGGAGTCGAACGTCTTCCCGGGCATCCTCGGCCGCACCTGTGACCGTCCGTGTGAACCGGCCTGCCGGCGCACGCGCGTCGACGGCAAGCCAGTGGCGATCTGCCGCCTGAAGCGCGTCGCCGCCGACCACAAAGGCGACATCTCGGCACGGCTGCCGAAGGCCCCGGCGGCGAAGAACGGGAAGAAGGTGGCCCTCATCGGCGCCGGCCCGGCCTCGCTCACCGTCGCCAACGACCTGATGCCGCTCGGCTACGAGGTGACGATCTTCGAGAAGTTCGACCGCCCCGGCGGCCTGATGCGGGTCAACATCCCGTCGTTCCGCCTGCCCCCCGAGGTGCTCGACGAGGAGATCGCCGCCATCGTCGACATGGGCGTGGACGTTCGCTACAACTCGCCGGTCGAGAGCCTGGGCGCGCTGCTCGACGCGAAGCAGTTCGACGCCGTGTTCGTCGGCAGCGGCGCGCCGAAGGGCAAGGAGCTCGAGATCCCCGGGCGGCGCGACACCGACCAGATCTTCATCGGCATCGAGTGGCTCGAGTCGATCCACTTCGGCCACGTCGA
>CAYUAX010000003.1:0-3335 GCA_964442845.1 uncultured Bifidobacteriaceae bacterium
TCGATCGCCTGACGATGATGCTGCTCATCGGCCGTATTTCAGCAGCCTGCTAGCGGCTAGGGGCTAGCGGCTAGCGGCTAGGCGGATCACACTGCTGCCGTTCCCCACACGCGCCAGTCTGCGTCAGTTCCGTGGCACTTCTAGCCGCTAGCCGCTAGCCGCCAGCCGCTGGGCCCGGGCGGCAGTTCGGCCGCACGCTCCGGATCGCGCGTGCGGCGCGCGCCGCCCTACCCTCGTGCCATGATGCTTCCACGCCTTCTCGATTCCTCCGGTCCCATGCCCCGCCCGTTCGACGACCCGCGCTGGGCGCTGGTGCTCGCCCGATCGGCCGACGCCGACGGCCGATTCGTCTACGCGGTGAAGAGCACCGGCGTCTTCTGCCGGCCCACCTGCCCGAGCCGGCGGCCGCGCCGCGACCAGGTGGCGTTCTTCGCCGCGCCCGCCGACGCCGAGCGGGCCGGGTTCCGCGCCTGCCTCCGCTGCAAGCCGGTTGGGGCCCGTCCGGTTACCGACGGCGCGCGCGCCGTGGCCAGGGCGGCGGCCTACCTGCGCAGCCACGCCGACCAGACGGTGGAGCTGCCCGACCTGGCCGCACTCACCGGCCTCAGCCCGTCGCACCTGCAGCGGGCCTTCACCGCGCACACCGGCATCTCGCCGCGCGAATTCCAGGCGGCCTGCCGCGCCGAGCGCTTCCGCGCGGCGCTGCGCGACGGCCGCGACGTGACCACCGCTACCTACGAAGCCGGCTACGGCTCGCCGAGCCGGGTGTCGGCGCACAAGCCCACCGGCCGCGGCCTGACGCCGGCGGCGTATCGCCGCCGCGGCGACGGGGTGGCCATCGGCTATGCCGTGGTGCCGTGTTCGCTGGGCCGGCTGCTCGTGGCGGCCACGCCGGCCGGAGTGTGCGCGGTGCGGCTGGGCGGCGCGGATGGTGCGCTGGTAGACGAGCTGCGCCGGGAATTCCCGAAGGCGGTCGTCACCGAGGCGGCGCCGCCCGCGGCGTGGACCCGGGCCATCGCGCGGGCGGTGGACGGCGCGCCTGGCGTCGTTCCGGGCGTGCCGCTCGACGTCCAGGGCACGGCGTTCCAGTGGGCGGTGTGGAAGGCGCTGCAGGCCATTCCGGCCGGCGAGACACGCACCTATGCCGAGGTGGCCCGCGCGGTCGGGCGGCCCGAAGCCGTTCGGGCCGTGGCCAGCGCCTGCGCCAGGAATCCGGTGGCGGTCGTGGTGCCGTGCCATCGGGTGGTCCCCAAGGCCGGCGGCGTCGGCGGCTACCGCTGGGGCGCGGCCCGCAAGCGCACGCTGCTGGCCCGCGAAGCCGGGTCCGCATCGGGCACGTCGCCCGCGCGGTGAGGCACCGGCCCCAGGGGCGTTCCCTGGGAATCCTGGGTGATCCGATACAATCCGGCGCGGCATGAGCCGCATCCGCTACGGGGTCTCGCCGTGGGCCACCGCCGCCCCGGCCAAGGGCCGCACGTTTCTCAGTGCCGTCACCGTCCAGGAGGCCGATGTCGTCGTGATCGGCGGCGGCCTGACGGGTCTGCTGACCGCGTGGGGGCTGAAGACGGCTGGCCGCGGCGTGGTGCTGCTCGAGGCCGGGCGCCTGGCCGCCGGCCACAGCCTGGGGGCGTCGGGGCTCACCGGGCTGCACGCCGCCAGCGACTATCGCGCCCTGGAGGCGATGCACGGCCGTCGCCTCGCCCGCACCCTGATGACGTCGGTCGCCGATGCCGGCCCGGCCCTCGCCGCGGCGATGAAGAAGGCCAAGGCGGTCGTCAAGTACGAGCCGCGGCCGATCGTCAGCCTGGTGGACGAGCCGTCACGCGGCTGGGACCGCGAGGCGGCCGCTCGCGCCGCCGCCGGCCTCGAGGCGCGTTCCCTGATCGCCCCTGCGCTGGGCAAGGCGACGCGCGCCGAGGTCGGCGCGGCCATCCGCCTGCCGGGCGCGGGCGTGATCGACGTGCCGCGCGTGCTCGCCGCTGCGGTGGCGCGCGTGGCGGCCGCGCGCGTCCCGGTGGTGGAACGTGCCGGCGTCACGAAGATCACGTTCACGCGCACCGACGCCACGGTGCACGTGGACAAGCGCGCCATCCGCGCGACGCGTGTCGTCATCTGCACCGACGCGCCGGGCACGCTGGCGCCGACCCTGGACCGCCACGTCCGCGGCATCGAGCGATTCCACGTGCTCACCGCGCCGCTGCCGACGGCGATGCGCAAGGCGATGGCGCTCGACGACAGCGTCGCCGTCGATCTCGTGGCCCGCTTCCACGCGACGATCACTGGCGATGGCCGCCTGCTCGTGTCGGGCGACGACGGACCGATCGTCGCCGAGCGCAAGCGCGAGGCGGCGCTGGTGCAGCGCACCGGCGACCTGATGTACCAGGTATTGCGCCGCTACCCGATGATGGCCGGGCTGGCGCCGGAGTTCGGCTGGTCGTCGCCGATCGTCGCCGCGCCCGATCGCTTCCCGCTGGTCGGGCCGCATCGGCAGTATCCGCATCAGCTGTTCGCGTTCGGCACCGACGCCGATCCGTCGCTGGCGTGGATGGCGAGCCGCATCCTGATGCGCGCCGTGCTCGACACGGCCACCTCGGCCGACGCCGCGTTCGGCTTCTCGCGCGTGCAGGAAGAACGGCATTAGCGATTCCCGCACCTGGAGATCGATCGATCGCGTGATCGGTTGATCGATCTGACGATCTCGCGATCGGCGGATCTGCCGAGCTGCGCTGCGCGGGCACGCGAATTGCCCCTCCAGCGGGCATTCGGCGTTTTCACCGCATGATCGTCGCGAAAGACACCCGATCCCGGGATTTGTTTCGGTGCCAGGCATGAACGTGGTCGCGCAGACCCTGTCTGGCTGGTTCGCGCAGGACGACGGCCTCCGCGTGCGGTTGCGCGCGGCTGCGCGTCGCGTGCGCGAACGACTCGCCCTCCCGCTGCTCGACGGGCTCTCCCCAGCGCCCGTGTCGGCGACACGCTCGGTACAGGACTCTCCGGCTCACCGGGGTTCCTTGCCGGGCGAGTCGCCGGCGCCATCCCTCGCGTTTCCGACCGCGGCCGGCTGGCTGCCGCAGCTGCCGGCCGAGCTGCGCGCATCTCCCGATTCGGCCGCGGCGCCGCCGCGGCCGGCGGAACAGCGCACGTCGGGCCAGGATCGCCGCTACACCGAGCGCCGCATTCGTGACGACGGCTCGCCGTACGGCACCGAACGCCGATCGGGCGGCGAGACCCGCGTCGGCGAACGGCGCGCCGCCGAGGCGCCGTCGCTTCATGCGCGGTCGGGCGTGCGCGGACCGCATCGCCACGACGCCGACTACATCCCGCACCTGCCCGAC